>CAZKER010000044.1:0-11219 GCA_964551845.1 uncultured Cyanobium sp. | reverse complement strand
GCACATGGTGTTCAAGGGCAGCGAGCGCCTAGGGCCAGGCGAATTTGACCTTCGCATCGAAGCGATGGGCGGCAATAGCAATGCCGCTACCGGCTTCGACGACGTCCACTACCACGTGCTGACTCCACCAGAGGTTGCTGGAGACGCCCTTGACCTACTTCTCGATCTGGTCATGCATCCCCGCCTGGATGCCGCAGCCTTCGACATGGAGCGGCAAGTGGTGCTCGAGGAGCTGGCCCAGAGCGAAGATCAGCCAGATGAGGTCGCCCTGCAGCAGCTGCTGCGGCTGGGATGTCCAAACCATGCCTACGGCGAGCCGATCTTGGGTAAGCGCGAGCTCTTGCTGGCTCAGACACCCGATGACATGGCCGCCTTCCATGGGCGTCTCTATGGCGCCAACCGTTGCGTACTGGCCCTGAGCGGCGGCCTTAAGCCGGAGGTCCTGGCCGACCGCATCGCCGCCAGCGCCCTGGCCCTTTTGCCAGTGGTCGAGGAACCCAAATTCCGACCCGCCCTGGTGGTGCAGCCGGGGATGCACCGGATCGAGGTGCCGCGGCTGGAATCGGCGCGCCTGCTAATGCTTTGGGGTCTGCCCCCCGCCGCTGATCTACACGGAGTGATGGGCGCAGACCTGCTCACAACAGTGTTAGCCGAGGGTCGCCGCAGCCGCTTGGTAGAGCGGCTGCGGGAGCAACTCCGCATCGTGGAAAGCATCGACCTCGACTTGCACGTAATGGAGAGCGGCAGCTTCGCCCTGCTTGAAGCAATTTGCGAAACAGACGAACTGGACTCTGTTCGCCAGGCGATTGATGAGGTGTGGACCCAGCTGCTGCAGGAGGGCCTTGCAGAGGCGGAATGGCAGCGGGCCCAACGGCTAGTCGCAAATGGCTACCGCTTTGGTCTGGAAGCCGCTGGCGGCGTGGCAGGACTAATAGGCAACAACCGCCTCTGGGGACGCCACCACATGCTGCAGCTGCCACTGGAGGAGATCGATCGCTGGAGTGCGGCTGAATTGCTGCAACAGGCCGTGCCCCTGCTTGATCCCAGTCGGGCCTGTGTGCTCGAGGCGGTGCCGGCATGACCAACACCCTTCAGCCAATGGCCAACTGGCAGAACACCAACCTCCAGGGCGGCCTACCCCTGATTTGGCAGCGGCGACCCGGCCCGGCGATCGTGGCCTGCAGACTCTGGATTCGGGGGGGGAGCAGCAAGGATCTCCCCGGCCAGCGCGGGGCAGCCCAACTTCTGGCCGGGTTGATGACCCGCGGCTGCGGTAGCTACGGGCCTGAAGCCCTGGCTGATCTGGTGGAGGGGCGCGGTGCCGCCCTGCGCTGTGAAGCCGCTGAAGACTGCCTGGTGATCAGTATCAAGTGCTCCAGCAGCGACACGGCCGAGCTGCTGCCCCTGTTGCTGTCGATGGCCCGGCAGCCCTGGCTCAGCCCCGACCAACTCGAGCTGGAGCGAGACCTAAACCTGCAGAGCCTGCAGCGCCAGCGGGAGGATCCCTTTCAGCTAGCCCACGACCAACTGCGCCACCTGCTTTATGGCCAGGGGGGTTATGGCCACGATCCCCTTGGGGTCGATGCGGAGCTGGCAGCCCTGCATTCCGAGCAGTTAGCAGCTCTGGTGACCGATCTCGGCCAGGACGGCGCCCTTTTAGTGGCCTGCGGCGATCTTGATGACGAGCTTCCCCAGCTGCTTAACCCTCTGCTGGACAACTGCCCCTGGACCACCACCCAGCCAAGCCCCGGCGCTGGACCAGGAGCTGCCAGCAGCCTGCAACGGTTCGCCAGCCTGGAGCAGGACACGGAGCAACTGGTGCTGATGCTGGGTGCGGCGACCGTGCCACTGGGTGATCCCGATGGCCTGGCCCTGCGGTTGCTTCAGGCCCACCTGGGCATGGGCATGTCCAGCCGCCTGTTTGTGACCATGCGGGAGGAGCGGGGCCTGGCTTACGACATTGGCGTCCACATGCCTGCCCGACGCGGCGCAACTCCCTTCATCTGGCACCTCTCCACATCCGCCGACCGGGCAGCAGAGGCCGCCACGGCCCTTATGGAGGAGTGGCAACGGATTCTGGAGCAGCCCTTGAGCGAGGCGGAGCTGAGCTTGGCAAAGGCCAAATACCGCGGCCAGGACGCCATGGGGCGCCAGACATGCGGCCAGATCGCTGATCGTCAGGCGCTGGTGCTAGGGCATGGCCTGGGCTGGAGCTACGTGCAGGACAGCCTTGAGCGGGCCCAGCAACTCGATGCGGACAGCCTGCTGGCAGCAGCCCGCCGCCGGCTTTTGTCTCCCGCTCTCAGCATCTGTGGTCCGGCGCCAGCCCTTGCAGCTGCTGAGCAGGCCTGGCTCCGCCACGGTCTCAGTGGTTAATCAAGGAGTGGCGGCCTGGAGTTGTTCTGCGTCCAGCAAAAATGTGCCGCGTCGGAAGCGAACCGCTAATTGGTTGCAAGGCTTGATGGCCAGCACCTGGCCCTGCTCATCGCTGTCCACAAGATCGGGGGGACGCAACATCGGCATTGGATCAGCTGTCTTCAGATAGTTGGGCCGGCCCTTCAGCTGCACCGCATCCCCCACACCGAAAGGCAGCAGCTCCTGGGACTCGGGGCTTAGTGGTTCGTCCATAGCGCCTCTTGCTGAAGTGAAGTTAGCGACCCCGTTGGCACGACCCCCCAAAATGGCAGGCAGACACGATGGGATCAGTTGAGGGCCCTAGCCACATGGAGCGGCGCTATTGCCGGTCTTCTGCTGATCTTGGTGGGTGGGCTGATTCAGGCCGCAGCCCCGCTTCCGGCCGCAACCGGCGGCTGGCACCTAGCCACCCTGCCCATCACCATGCAGGTCCCAGCCCTACTGCTCACTGCCCTGGTCTGCGGCCCTCGCAGCGGCATGTTGGCAGCAGTGGCATACCTCAGCCTGGGCCTTTTCCAGCTTCCTGTGTTTCAAGGTGGGGGTGGTGCCGCCTACCTACTCGATCCAGGCTTCGGCTATCTGGCGGGATTCATCCCGGCCGCCTGGCTCACAGGCAAACTCGTGCGCCAGCAGGGCATGGACGACCTTCTTGGTTTGTTTGGCGCCGCAGTGGTGGGGCTGGGCGTACTGCAGGTCTGCGGCGTAGCCAACCTGTTGCTGGGTGCCCTGGCCGGTCGCTGGGGACCAAATCTAGGAATCCTGTTGTTCAGCTACAGCCTGGCGCCACTGCTGCCCCAGTTGCTGCTGTGCTGTGCTGTGGCCATGGTTGCCCTCGTTCTGCGCCGTCTGCTGCTGGTTGAGCCATGAGACGGCTACGCAACCTCGCTTACACCAGCGCCGGCCTGGTTTTTTTGCTCGACCAGCTCAGCAAAGCCCTGGCCGTTGCCAATCTGCCGCTCGGGAGCAGCGCTCCTTTGCTACCTGGGCTGCTTTCCCTCCAGCTAGTCCAAAACACTGGAGCGGCCTTCAGCCTGTTCAGCGGCAACCCCCAGCTACTCGGCGTGGTGAGTCTGCTGGTCTCCATTGGTATTGCCGTCTGGATTCAGAGGCAGGGGCAGTTGACCCTCACTCGGAGCCTTGGGGTAGGGCTGCTGCTGGGGGGAGCCCTCGGCAACGGGCTCGATCGCTGGCGTCTTGGCTACGTGGTGGATTTCCTGGCCTTAGTTCCAGTCTCCTTTCCGGTGTTCAATCTGGCCGATGTGGCCATAAACCTGGCGGTGCTCTGCTTCGCCATCGAGCTGCTGGGGAACCATGGCCAATCCGGCGTTTGAAGCCCTAAGCCGCCGTTGGCAGCGGTTTAGTCAGCCCACTCAGGCCCAACTGCGGGTCCATCTCCCGGGACAGCCCTCGCGGCTGGTAGCACTGCATCCGGGCATCTATCGCATTGGACGCGATAACGATTGTCAAATTTGCATTGACCATCTGGCTGTCAGCCGTCACCACGCCCTGCTTGAGAAGCGGGGAAGCCACTGGTTGCTCTCCGACGACAGCTCGACCAATGGCCTCTGGTGGCAAGGCCGTCGGGTGCAGCAGCTGTTACTCCGCGATGGCGACAGCCTGCGCTTCGGCCCCAGCCAGGAAGCTGGTCTGCCCGAGCTCGATTTTCAGATCCGTCCCCTGCCCCAGCTGCAGAGGTTGCTGCGCGCCACGAGCCTGATGCTGGCTGCAACGGCCCTAGGCGGCCTTGGCCTGCTGATCATCTCCGGCCTACAAGTGCCAATTCGCGGCAGCCTGGCCACGGTGAGGGGTCCGTTGGTTCTTTACGACCGTCAAGGCAAACCAATCGCGACGGCCCAAGCCAGGGAGCACCGGGAGCTCAAATCCCTACAGGCTTATCCCCGGGTGTTGGTTGATGCCCTGCTTGCCAGTGAGGACAGCCGCTTCTGGTGGCATCCCGGCGTCGATCCGGTGGGTACGGGGCGTGCCCTTTTTACCAACGTGCTGGGCGGACGGGTACTAGAGGGGGGCAGCACCCTCACCCAGCAACTTGCCCGCAGCCTCTACCCCGATCAGGTGGGACAGGGCGAAACCCTCGGCCGCAAATGGCGTGAACTGCTGGTGGCCCTCCAGCTCGAGGCTCGCTTCAGTAAGCGAGATCTGTTGCTGAGCTACCTCAACAGGGTGTATCTAGGCGTCGGTTGGGGTTTTGAGGATGCCTCCCGCCACTATTTCGGCAAGTCTGCAAGCGAACTGAAGCTTGAGGAGGCCGCCCTACTGGTGGGGCTGCTGCCCTCGCCCAATGGCTACGACCCCTGCTTTGATCCCCAAGCGGCCCTGAGTTCCCGCAATGCCGTCCTCAGCAAGATGGGCGACACGGGTCGTATCAGTGCCGATCGGGCCCGCAGCGGCCGTCGCAGTCCGATCCGGCTTTCCCCCCAAGCTTGCCGCAGCAGCCCAGCACTGCGGGGAGCCCCATTTTATTCCGACCAGGTTGGTCGCGACCTCGATCAGCTGGTTGGTGCAGATGTGGCTGCCGAGGGCAATTTCCTCATCGATACCTACCTAGATCGCACCTTGCAGGAGCAGGTGGAGCGGCTACTGCGCCAACGGCTCAGCGCTAGCAAGGGGCTAGGCGTGGGTGAAGGGGCCGTGGTAGTGCTCGACTCCCGCACCGGTGGCATCTTGGCCCTTGCCGGAGGTAGGGACTATCGCCAGAGCCAGTTCAATCGGGCCACGATGGCGCTGCGCCAGCCCGGCAGCACCTTCAAGCTGATCCCCTATTTAGTTGCCCTTGAGCGTGGCGGAAAACCTGGCGATCTGATCAGCTGCGCACCGTTGCGCTGGCGTGGTCAGAGTTTCAGCAGCGGTTGCGGCGGCAGTTTGAGCTTGGTGTCTGCCTTCGCCATCAGCAGCAACACAGCAGCTTTACGCCTGGCTCAGCGGGTGGGACTTGAGGCGCTGGTGCAGAAAGCCCGCGATCTTGGCTTCACCAGCCCCCTGGCGACAGTGCCCGGCCTAGCCCTCGGCCAGAGCGAGGTCACCCTTCTTGAACTCACGGCTGCCTACGCGGCGATCGCCAACGACGGCGTCTGGCACTCCCCAAGCACAATTCGGCGACTAACCGATGGGGAAGCTTGTGGCGGTCAGTCATCAAGCCAGTGCCGCCAGGCCAACACCCCTGCTGCATCCCAAGCGGGAAGGCGTGTCAGCAGCGTGGTGACGGCCCGCGCCATGCAGCAGCTGCTGCGGGCCGTCGTGCAGCGGGGTACGGGCCAGATGGCGAGTATTGGCGGTCAGGAGGGTGGCAAAACCGGCACTACCAACGACAGCAGGGATTTGCTTTTTGTGGGCTACGAGCCTCAGCGCCATTGGGTGGTGGGTATATGGCTAGGCAATGACGACAACAGCCCCAGCAACGCCAGCAGCGCCATGGCTGCAGGGCTGTGGAGCGAGATCATCCGAGCAGCCCGATCCTGATGCCTGAGTTGTGAGCACCCGTACTCGTCTGTGGTTGATCGCCGGCCTGGCTCTGCTGGCCCTGATCGCCGTTGGCGCGGTACTGCAGGGGGTCAACAACCTCTATTGGCAGCTGAGTTGGTATCTACCGAGCTGGATCGTTCAGCCGGTGTTTGCGCTTGTGTTCGCTGGCCTCGTGCTGCTGCTGGTGCAACTGGCCTGGCCGTGGCTGCGGACCCTAACCGGCAAGGCCCGACCGGGAGCAAGTGCCAGCTTGCCTCCACCGGGCAACCGCCGAGAGGCCGCAGCCCAAAATCTGGCAGCCATCGACCAAACCCTCGATCGGGTGCGCGATGCGGTGGAACGGGAAGCCCTGCGTCAAGAGCGCCAGCGCATGGAGGTAGAGCTCGAACGGGGCGACCTAGTGATTGTGCTGTTCGGTACAGGCTCCGCTGGCAAAACCTCCTTGATCCGGGCCCTGCTGCAGGAGCTGGTGGGGAAGGTGGGAGCCGCCATGGGGTCCACCAGCGAAACCCAGCGCTATCGCCTGCGTTTGCGCAGCCTTCAAAGAGCCGTCGTACTAGTTGACACTCCCGGCATTCTCGAAGCAGGTGCTGCTGGGCTGGAACGGGAACGGCTCGCCCGCGACCAAGCCGGCAAGGCCGATCTACTTCTGCTTGTGGTGGATGGCGATCTGCGCGCCGCCGAGCTTGAGGTGTTTGAAGCTCTGGCTGGTCTGGGTAAGAGGCTGATGCTGGTGCTTAACAAGTGCGACCTGCGCGGCGAGCAGGAGGAGGCGCGGTTGCTGCAGTTACTGCGCCAACGCAGCCGCGACCGTATTGCGGCCGATGATGTGATTCCCGCCAGTGCTGCACCCCAGAGCGTGCCCATGCCAGGGGGGCGGCCTCTACAGCCAGCTGCCGAGGTCGATGCCTTATTGCGCCGCATCGCAGCCGTGCTCCATGCCGATGGGGAAGAATTAATTGCCGACAACCTGTTGTTGCAATGCAGGCGGCTCAGCGATGCCAGCCGCTCCCTGCTGGCTCGCCAACGCCGCAGCGACTGCGAAGCGATCGTGGATCGCTACATGTGGATCGGCGCTGGGGTGCTTGCCGTTACGCCCCTACCAG
Source organism: uncultured Cyanobium sp. (assembly GCA_964551845.1). Classification (GTDB taxonomy): domain Bacteria; phylum Cyanobacteriota; class Cyanobacteriia; order PCC-6307; family Cyanobiaceae; genus Cyanobium_A. The sequence goes on along the minus strand of CAZKER010000044.1, from coordinate 4,218 downwards.
GGCTGGACCTGCTTGGCGCCGCGGCGGTGAATGCCCAGATGGTGGTTGAGATCGCCCGGATCTATGGCATCAGCCTGAGTCGCCAGAGTGCCCAGGATCTAGCCCTTTCGGTGGGGCGAACCATGGCCGGTCTGGGGCTGGTGAAGGGGGGCGTCAGCTTGCTAAGTGCGGCCATGAGCCTGAACGTACCTGCTCTGGTTGTGAGCCGCGCCATTCAGGCGGTAAGCGCCGCCTGGCTTACCAGGGTTGCGGGTCTGAGCTTTGTCACCTACTTCGAGCGTGACCAGGACTGGGGAGACGGCGGTGTTCAGGAGGTTGTGCAGCAGCAATACGACCTCAGCCGGCGCGACGGGGCCCTGAGTCGCTTTCTGGAAGCAGCCTTCAGCCGGGTGGTGCAACCGCTGCAGGCAAAGCAGCGGAGCTTGCCGCCTCGGCCTCCGGTCGAGTGATCGGTAGCAGGCCGAGCGCCTCGGGTGGCGGAGGCTGCAGTGGGCCTCGGCTGTCCAGCACCACGATCAGGGCCAGATAAAGCACACCAATCAAAACCGAGATTGCGCCGGTCACGATTGCGACCCAGCGGCCTCGTCCAGAGGGCGTCAAAATGGGGGGGTCACTCAAGGCGGAAAAGGGTTTCAGAATTGGCTGTCGAGACTGGTTTGCACCACCCGGGCCAATGTCTCTAGGTGAATTGGCTTTGTGTGGGGATTGCCGAGTACAGCCTTGAGATGGTGGCGCCCTGCGTAGTGGGGGCGTGAAAGCATCAGCTGCTCCTGAAGCAGGCTTTGGCGGGTGCGATCGCTCCAAGCCTGGCTCGCCACGGCATCCAGCTCATGGGGGGTGAAGGCCAGCAAGTGGAAGGAGCCACCGATCAGCTGCAGTCGATCATTTTGGGCCAGCAGGGCATGAAGCTGGCGGCGACGTTGAATCGCCCCATCGAGAACCGCTTCGATACCCACCAGGCCGAGCTGCCGCAATCCGAGCCAGAGCTTGAGAATTTCAGCGGGGCGGGTGCCCTGCAATCCACTTTCACCGCCATGGCTACCGCCCCAGCTTGGTTCCATGTATGGCAGGCCGGTGTGAAACGCCTCCACCAGTGCCTGGGGACGGGCCAGCAGCAGCAGGGAGGAGGTTTTGGTGATTCCCAGCAGCTTCTGGGGATTGATCGTGATCGAATCTGCCCGCTCCAGTCCAGCAACTCGGAAGCGGTGTGCCGGCACCAGGCCAAACACCGCACCGATAGCGCCATCCACATGCAGCCATTGGCCGCGCCGCTGGCAAATCCCAGATATCTCGCTGAGGGGGTCTACGGACCCCCGAACGGTGGTGCCAGCGGTTGCCACTACCGCAATCACAGGCAGCCCTTCCCGCTCGAGTTGATCAAGCTCCATTTCCAAGGCGGCTGGATCTAGCCGGCCCTGGCTATCAACAGCTACCGGCCGCAAGGCCTGGGCTGGCAAACCCATCACCGCCAGAGCCTTGGCCAGGGAGACATGGGCATCAACGCTGGCGACAAGAACAGCCCGACCATCTGTGGCGAGACCCCGCTGGCGCCGGGCCGTGACCAAGGCCATCAGGTTTGAAAGGGTGCCGCCGCTGGCGGCCACGCCGCCACTGCCCGCAGGCAGGCCGAGCTGCTCGGCCAGCCAGGCCGTGAGGCTGCGCTCTAGGCGGCTGAGACTTGGGGATAACTCCTCAGCTAGCAGGTTGTTGTTAAGTCCGGCGCAGATCAGATCGGCAGCCACGGAGGCTGCCAGGGGTGGAGGATCGAGGTGGGCAAGTGCCCCTGGGTGGTTGGGATTGAATGCCCCATCCATCACCAGCTGCAGATCGGCCAGCAGGTTTTCCGGCGTTAGGCCTTGACTTTCCGGCTCCACCGGAGGCAAGACGCTTAGGCCAGGCAGGGGAGAGCGTTCGGCAGCGCTACCTAGCCACACACAGAGCTGGCGCGAGGCTTGCTCTAAAAAATCCTGCAACCTTGGATCTAGCTGCTCCGGACTGGAGAAGGACAAGGGCTGGCTGGCCCGCGAAGCAGGGTGGGCGCTGGCCAACGACAAGCGATCGGTTTAATCCATTCTCACCTGTGGAGGTGGACTACAAGTGGGGCTGTGCTGCGGGCAGCAAACCAGTGGATCGCTCCCTACTCACGTGCCCGCTAGGGCCTGATCTGCAGCTGCAATGGATGGGCTTGTTGCTGCGCCACGCTGAACGGGCAGGAACCCGGGGCGAAATTCCTGTGGCAGCGGTGGTGCTAGATGAAGATGGACGTTGCATCGGCTGGGGCAGCAATCGACGCGAACAGCACAACGATCCGCTTGGCCACGCTGAACTAGTTGCCTTGGGCCAGGCGGCCCGGGTGCGCGGCGACTGGCGTTTCAATGGCTGCACTCTGCTGGTGAGCCTGGAGCCTTGCCCGATGTGCGCCGGTGCATTGGTGCAAGCACGCATGGGAACGGTGGTTTTCGGCGCTGCAGATCCGAAACGTGGCGCCCTCGGCAGTTGCCTTGATCTAGCCAAAAGCTCCAGTGCCCACCACCACATGCGGGTGATCGGCGGGGTTCTGGGCGACCAAGCCAGCGGCCTACTGGCGAGCTGGTTCAGGCAGCGACGGCGGCAGGGGTAGCCGCAGGCCTGAACGCAGGCAGCTCCATTTCAAACAGGTTGAGCAGGCGGTCGACGTTCTCAGGCTGGCTGTTGTAGCCCATCAGACCGATCCGCCAAACCTTGCCGGCCAGGGCTCCCAGGCCACCACCCACCTCAATTCCGTACTTGTTCAGTAAGTGCAGAGAAAAAGCCTTGCCATCAACCCCCTCGGGGATGCGCACTGTGGTGAGAGTGGGTAGGCGAAGTGCTTCAGGGGCATGAAGCTCTAGACCGAGTGCTTCGAGACCAGCCCAGAGGCGCTCGGCATTGATGCGATGGCGGGCCCAGGCTGCATCCAGCCCCTCCTCGGCAAGCAGGCGCAGGGCTTCTCGCATGCCGAAGTTCATATTCACTGGCGCGGTGTGGTGGTATACCCGATCGCTACCCCAGTACTGATTAAGCAGGGTAACGTCTAGGTACCAGTTAGGTACTTTGCCCACCCGAGCCATCATTTTTGCTTCGGCTCGGGGGCCCATGGTGAAGGGCCCTAGACCAGGCGGGCAGCTGAGGCCCTTCTGGCTGCAGCTGTAGGCCAGATCCACCTTCCATTCATCTAGGTAGAGGGGCACCGCACCAAGGGAAGTGACGGTGTCAAGCAACAGCAGGCAGTCGTGCTGACGGCAGAGATCGCCGATGCCCTCCATGGGCTGGCAGATCCCGGTAGATGTTTCGGCGTGGACAATCGCAAGGATTTTGGGCCGATGGGTGACCACGGCGGCCTCGAGTTCAGCAAGGCTGAAGGCTTCCCCCCAGGGCTTCTCGATCGTCACAACATTGGCCCGGTAACGACCGGCCATGTCGGCAAGGCGCAAACCGAAATAGCCCTTCACTGCTACCAAAACGGCATCACCAGGCTCAATCGTGTTGGCCAGGGTGGCTTCCATGGCAGCACTGCCGGTGCCGCTCATCGGAATGGTGAGGCGGTTGTCGGTCTGCCACGCGTAGCGGAGCAGCTCCTGCACCTCACTCATCAGCTCGACGTAGAGGGGATCGAGGTGACCAATCGGCGTTCGGGCCAGTGCCTGAAGCACGGTGGGATGGGCATTGGAGGGGCCAGGACCCAGCAGCAAACGATCCGGCGTGGCTATCGGAGCAAGCGTGCGGCGATGGGCTGAGTTGACAGGTGGCAGCACGGGCAGGGGAACCAAGACCGGTGAATAGCGTATGGATTGAGACTAGGCAACAACTCTAAGGACCTAGCGGGCCCGCAAATTGGTGGCGCCAAGACCACGACAGAGGTGTTCAAAGGGAGCCCGCACCACGGAGGTGGAGGTCACACCTGCATCGAGCAACATTTCGCTGACCACATCGGCCATCAAGGCAATGCTGCGCACGGTGGGCCCGGTGGGCACGCCAAGACTCTTGTAAGTGTCGTCTAAACCGTTGAGAACCCGCTCGTTGAGGATCGTGGCGTCGTCCGCGATCAAGGCGTAGCTGGCGTAGCGCAGGAAGTAATCCATGTCGCGCAAACAAGCCGAAAGACGCCTAGTGGTGTAGGCGTTGCCACCGGGCAGGATCAGCTCGGGATCGGCAAGCCAGAGACGCTGGGCCGCCTCCCGCACGATGGCGGCAGCTTCT
>CAZKER010000043.1:0-14009 GCA_964551845.1 uncultured Cyanobium sp. | reverse complement strand
AGCTCCCTTTCGGGACCCACTTCCTCGGCTCCGGGCCGTGTGCTCTGAGCCCCCAAATCCAGCAGGTCAGCCCCCTGAGCCAGCAGCATCTTGGCTTGGCGCACCGCAGCCCGCGGATTGTCGTAGCGGCCGCCGTCGCTGAAGGAGTCGGGGGTGAGGTTCAGCACCCCCATCACCGCGGTGCGCTCGCCCCACGCAAAACGGGGTTGTTCCATCACAGCGGGGCCAGCCTCAGCGGCCGTAATTGACGATGCGGGCAAAGCTCACCGGGTCTAGGGATGCGCCACCCACCAACACGCCGTCGATGTCACTTTGTGCCATTAGGTCGTCGATGGTGGCAGGGTTCACCGAGCCTCCGTATTGCACAGTTACGCCGGGGTTTCCCACCCAGCCCCGGATCAGAGAACAGATGCGGTTTGCCTCCTCGGCGGCGCAGGTTTTACCCGTGCCGATCGCCCAGATCGGCTCGTAGGCCACCACCACCTGGGTGGGATCGACATCTTCGAGGCCCTGTTCGATCTGGCGGTGGATAACCCGCTCGGTTTCATTCGATTCGCGCTGATCGAGGCTTTCGCCGACGCACAGGATCGGAATCAAACCATGGCGCTGGGCATTGCGGGCGCGCAGGTTGATCTGCTCATCGCTCTCGCTGTAGTACTTGCGCGGCTCGCTGTGGCCCACGATCGCGTGGCTAACGCCGTGCTCCAGCAGCATCGGCGCCGAGATCATGCCGGTGTAGGCGCCCTGGTCTTCCCAGTGCACGTTCTGGCCGGCAATCTGCACGCCAGCTCCCTCCAGATGGCGGCAGAGGGTGGGAATCGAAGTGAATGGCGGCGCGATCACAACCTCCCGGTCGTCTGGGAGATCGGCAATCAGGGGCCGAAAAGTGGCCGCAAATACCCGCGTCTCTGCGCAGTTCATATGCATCTTCCAGTTACCCGCAATCACCGCCTTACGCATCGGGGCCTCTTCTGCATTGTTAGGAAAACCTAATGGGCCGGTGGCCGGGCTCCCATGAAAAGCAGCTCGCGGCCGTCCATGTCCACCGCATCTCCGGGGGCCAACTGGCGACCCCGCCGGGTTTCGATGGCGCCATTCACCCGCACATCACCCCGCTGAATGCGCAGCTTGGCTTCACCGCCAGTGCCCACTAGGCCTTGGTATTTGAGGAATTGGTCGAGTTTCAAGGGGCAGCTTGTGGGAGCAGCGATAGCGTTACCGCATGCTTGCACCCTCACCGGCTGGGTTTAGACAACTCTGGCCGCTGCTGAAACCCCACCGCCGGCGCCTGCTGGCGGGAGGGACGTGCATGCTGATCTACGTGGCCTGCTGGCCGCTGCTTGCCTGGCTGGCTGGCCTGCTGATTCCAGCCATCGGCGCCGGCAACTTCCCTGTGGTGGTGCGCACAATCGCCGCGGCCCTTGGTTTATTTCTGGTGCAGAAGGCGGCCCAGTTCGGCCAGGACACTCTGCTGGCCGGGCCAGCCCTGCGGGTGAGCCAGGAGTTGAGGCGAGGCCTATTTGCCCGCCTGCAACGGCTGGAGTTTGGTGCCCTGGAGAAGCTCTCGGCCGGCGACCTCACCTATCGCCTCACCGAAGACGCCGACCGGGTGGGCGAGGTGATCTACAAAACCATCCAGGACACCACCCCGAGCGCCCTGCAGCTGGTAGTGGTGCTCGGCTACATGGTGTGGCTTGATTGGCCCCTGGCCCTGGCCACCCTGCTGCTTGCGCCGGTGGTGGTGCTGCTGGTGAGCAGCTTTGGCGCCCGGGTGATGGCCGCCGCCGAACGCAGCCAAAAGCAGGTGAGCGAGCTGGCGGGCCTACTGGGCGAAGCAATCGGCGGCCTGCCGCTGGTGCGGGCCTTCGCGGCCGAAGCCTGGCTGCAACAGCGCTTCGACACCGAAATCGACCTGCACCGTCGAGCCCGCTACCGCACCCTCAAACTGCTCGCCCTGCAGCATCCGGTGGTGGGCTTCCTGGAGGCTGCCGGCATCCTCACGGTGCTGCTGATCGGCGCCGCCCGGATCCAGGCCGGCGGCCTCAACAGTCAGGGCTTCAGCAGCTACGTGGCGGCCCTGCTGATGCTGATCGATCCGATCTCCCACCTCACCACCAACTTCAACGAGTTCCAGCAGGGCCAGGCCTCGCTGCGACGGCTACGGGCGATCGAGGCCGAGCCGGTGGAGGCCCCCGACCGGGCCACGGCCCAGCCCCTCGGCGCCGTACGCGGCGAACTGGTGCTCGAGCAGGTGCGCTTCGGCTACAACCCCGCCCAACCGGTGCTGCACGACCTAAACCTGCAGGTGTTGCCTGGCCAGGTGGTGGCATTAGTGGGCCCCTCCGGCGCCGGCAAAAGCACCCTGTTTTCACTTCTGCTCCGCTTCAACACCGCCCAGCAAGGCCAGGTGTTGCTTGATAGCCACGACCTGGCCGACCTGCGGGCCCAAGAGCTGCGCCGCGCCGTGGCATTAGTTCCTCAGCAGAGCAGTGTGTTTTCCGGCACGGTGGCCGAAGCGATCTCATTCGGCCGCCCCGCCAGCGACGCCGCCATCCGCCAGGCCGCCAGCCTCGCCAACGCCGCAGGCTTCATCGAGGCCCTGCCCTTGGGGTACGCCAGCCGCATCGAGGAGCGGGGCAGCAACTTCTCTGGCGGCCAACTGCAACGGCTAGCCATTGCCCGCGCCGTGCTTGGCAACCCGGCGGTGCTTCTACTGGATGAGGCCACCAGCGCCCTTGATGCCGAAGCGGAGGAGGCGGTGCAGCGGGGACTGGAGCAGGCGATGGCGGGCCGCACCGTGCTGGTAATCGCCCACCGGCTAGCCACCGTGCAGGGAGCTGACCGGATCTTGGTGCTCGATGGCGGGCGCATCGTCGAACAGGGCAGCCACAATGAGCTGATGGCGCAGGGGGGCCGCTACCGCGAGCTCTGCGAGCGTCAGTTCATTCATCTGCAAGCCTGATGGCGTGGGAGTACCGGGTGATCCACATCAACGTGGAGAGCGGCAATCCGCCGGGTCCTCCCTCACCCAAGGCAGACAGTGAGCGGCTCGGCGGCGCCTTGAGCCCGGAATTTCTGAAGAAGGAATTCCCGCAGCAATACGACGCGGCAGCCACCAAACCACGCCACCCAGCCGAACAGCTGCAGTTTTTTCTCAATGCCCTAGGCAAGGAGAACTGGGAAATGGTGGAAGCAGCCCAGGTGGGCCCCTTGCTGATGTTTTTCTTCAAGCGACCGGTTGGCCTGCCACCCGTATCCTGAGAGCTTCAGAAATTTGGCTTTCGTGGATAACGTCACTCAGCAGTCCGGCAACCAACCGCCCGTGCTCACCTTCGAGGGCAAGCGATACGACCTCAACGGCCTGCCGGACGAGATGAAGGAGCTGGTGCGGGGCATGCAGGTAGCCGATGCCCAGCTGCGCATGCATGAAGACACCCTGAAGGTGCTCGCAGTTGGCCGCCAAGCGATGGCCAGCCAGCTCAACGACAAGCTGCAAAACATCACCCCCCTTCCCTGACAAGAGGGGTGATGTGATGGGGGTGGTGGGCCTTAGCTCACCACCTTCTGAGCTTCCTTGATCAGCTCCTCAGGCAGGGTCACACCGATCGCCGCGGCGGTGGCCTTGTTCACCATCAGCTCGGTTTTAGTGAGGGGTTCAAAGGCAATCTTCGCCGGGGATTCTCCCTTCAGCACCCTCACCGCCAGCTTGCCCGCGGCATAGCCGTCATCGTAGTAAGCCCAGCCGATCGTGGCTAGGCAGCCGGGCAGCTTGATGTCGTCGGCATCCACCGAATAAACGGGGATCTTTTTCTCGAGGCCCACCTTGGCAATCGAGCCGAAGCCCTGAATCGTGGCGTAATCGCCGATCTTCACGAAGGCCTCCACCTCCTTGTCGGCCAGCACCTGGGCGGCCTGCAGCACTTCGCCGGAGTTGGCCACCGACTGCTCCACCACGGTGATGCTGCGCTTTGCCGCCTCCTCCTTAAGCACCTTGGCCTCGTATTCGGAGTTGGGCTCGCCTGGGTTGTAAATCACACCGACGGTCTTGAGGGCGGGATTCACCTGACGCGCCAGATCCAGCTCCTTGCCCATCGGGTTGGTGCCGATCGTGCCGACCACGTTGGGGCGATGTTGACCAACGCCACCAGGGGGCGTGCCGGCCCCGGCGCCCCAGGGGTTGGAGCAATAACAGAAGATCACCGGGGTGGTTTCCGGCGCCACCTTCATGGCGGCCTGCAGTGGTGGCGTGCCTACGGCTAAGACCATGTCCACCTGGTCGCCCACAAACTGCTTCATCACCAAGGTGGTGTTGGGCAGCTCGCCGGCGGCATCCTTCTGGATGAAGTTGACAGTTTTCCCAGGGATGTAGCCAGCTTCGGCCAGGGCCGCTTCAAAGCCCTTGCGGGTGTTGGTCGGAGGCGGGGCTTCCACCATCTGCAGCATGCCGATGGTGGGTCCCTTCACCTTGGTGCCACCGCCGAGCTTGCCGCAAGCAGAAAGCACCACCGTGCTCATAGCGCCGGCCCCAACAAGGCTCAGAAATTCACGACGCTGAAGACCCATCGATGGCATTGAAAGACTGCGGCGACACTATGGCGGCGCCGTACATCGCCCGCAATGCGGGCGGGTCTAGATGTTCACGCTCGGCAGCACTCCAGTCGCCGATCAAGCCACCCTCGTGCAGCATCACCAACCTGTCGCCGTGGCTTAGGGCCTGCTCGAGGCTGTGGGTCACCATCAGAGCGGTGGTGCCCAGCTGACGAACCAGCCGGTCTGTGAGCGCCATCACCGTTGCCTCGGCCCGGGGGTCAAGGGCAGCGGTGTGCTCATCAAGTAAAAGCAGATCCGGCGAGGCCAGGGTGGCCATCACCAGGCTGAGGGTCTGGCGCTGGCCTCCGGAAAGCTGTCCTACCGGTTCATCGAGGCGGTCTGCCAGAGGCAAGCCCAGGTCGCCGAGCAGCTCTCGGTAGCGCCTGCGGTCGCCGCCATTGGGATGGATGCCACCTAGAGCACCAATCAAAAACCCTGCTGCAAGCCTGGCTGGCTTGTTGCGCCGCTCCGCCAGCCGCAGGTTTTCAGCAACGGTCAGACCAGGGCAAGTGCCCTCCAGAGGGTTTTGCATCACCCGACCGATCCAGCGGGCCCGCTGGTAATCACGCAGGCGGTGCAAGGGGCGGCCGCCTAGGTGGATGCGGCCAGCGCCGTGTCGCAGGGTGCCGGCTACCAGGTTGAGCAGGGTGCTCTTGCCGGAGCCGTTACTGCCGATCACCACCAGAAACTGGCCGGGAGGACAGCTCAGCGAGAAACCGCTGAATAATTGCCGCCAGCCCGATCCAGGAAGGGAATGGCCCCAGCTGAGCTCCTCAACGCTGAGACCTGGGGCATTACTCATTGCTCAATCCTCCCCTGGTCTGCCGAAAGGCCCGGTATGCGCAGCCGGCCAAAGGCCAGGGCGATCAGTAGCAGAAGAGCCGTGGCCAACTTGAGATCCACCGGTTCGAGGCCCAGCTGCAGGGCGATGGCGATCATGGTGCGGAACAAAATCGCCCCCACCGCCACCGCCAGCAGGGCCCAGGGCACCGAGCGGGGCCGAAATACCGATTCGCCAATGATCACCATGCCTAATCCCAGGATCAGCGAGCCGATGCCCATGGTCACGTCGGCAAAGCCCTGGTAGGAAGCAACCAACGCCCCGGCGAGGGCCACCAGACCATTGGCAGCAGCGATGCCCACCGTGAGACCGCGGCGCTGGTTGATGCCGTTGGCGCGGGCCATGGTGGGGTTGTTGCCCAGGGCGCGCAAAGACAGGCCAAAATCGGTGGCAAGCAGCAAGGAGATCAGCAGGATCAGGCCAAGCATCGCCAGGGTTAATCCCACGGCCCATTGGCCATCTAGGCCAAGGCCCAGATCGGGCAGGGCCAGAATTCCAGCTGGGGTTTCAGTTAAAGGGATGTTTGAGCGCCCCATCAACCGCAGGGTGATCGAATAAAGGCCGGTGGTGGTGAGGATGCCGGCAAATAGATCATTCACGCCCAGCCGGGTGTGGATCAGGCCAGTCACCATGCCAGCCAGGCAGCCAAACAAGATCGCCAGCCCTAGGGCCACCGGCACCGGGGCGCCCTGACTGATCAGCACGGCAGCTGTGCCGCCACCGAGGGCGAAAGAGCCGTCCACGGTGAGATCGGGGAAGTTGAGGACGCGCAGCGTCAGGTAGGTGCCTAGGGCCAGGCCGGCATAGGCCAAGCCTTGGTCGTAGGCACCGAGCCAGAGAGAAAACATGGGTGCATTTTGCCCAGCAGCCGCTCCCGGGCCTAGCCCAAGGGCGCGAGATCCTCGAAACGAAACACCTGGCGACCGGCCAGCGTGTCGCCATGGGCAGCGGTCTCAACCACCCGCTCGCTCAGCACCCAGGGCCCCACACCAGCCAGGGGCACGAAGGTGTCCGTGAAACGGCTGACCCCCCCCTTGGCTGCGCCGGTTGCCGGATCGGCGTACTGGCTGGTGTAGCTGCGGCTCAGGTAGCCGCTGCCGGTGTCTGTTGTGCTCTCGGTGAAGATCGTCACCACGGTGCCGTGAATATGGCGATGCACCATCGTCACCACATCACCCTTGATGCGGTAGCGATCGCCTTCGTTTTTGCCGCCCACGATCACCTCTGTACCCACCGCGTCGGTGTCACCGGCGCTGAAGGTGTTGGCACCGTGGGTTTGCTCGAAGCTGCGCCGCACCCGGTGGATCGCCACCTCCCAGAGCTGGGAGGCAAGGGCCTTGTGAATCTCCTCATCGGCGACGCCATCGACCGTGGCCTTGAGATCGGCGCCCACCACGAAGCTGCCCTCAGCGCGCTTGTCGGCTTCGCCCGCATCACCGGGCTGCTCCCAGATGCAGCGTCCCTGATAGCCACCGAAACCAGGATCCCAGGTGTAGCGGTTTTCGTAGGCGGCTCGAAAGGCGGCCGTGCAGTCGCTGCCCGCAGGGATCTGGGCGGAAGCCTCGGAGGTGACCTGAGTGCTAGCTGTCAAGGCTGGATCTATCGGGGCCCTAACCCTAACGAGAGAGCGGAGGGTGGATGTCCTGCAGGGCATTGACCTCAATGGTCTGCTGCTGCAACGCCGTAATCGCCTCCACCGCCGCCCTGGCACCGGCCAGGGTTGTCACCGTCGGCACGGCGTAGTCGAGGGCTGCCCGGCGCAGATATTTGTCGTCGTGGGCGGCCTGGCGGCCGATCGGGGTGTTGATGATCAGCTGGATGCGGGCCGAGCGGATCGCATCTTCAATGTTGGGCCGTCCCTCATGCACCTTGAGGATTGATTCCACCTGCAGGCCAGCAGCCCGAAGGGCCTCGGCGGTGCCGCCGGTGGCGATCAGGGCAAAGCCCAGCCCCACCAGCCGCTCAGCCACGGGCAGCAGGGCCGGCTTGTCGCGGTTGTGGGTGGAGAGAAACACCGTGCCGCTGGTAGGTAGGGCCTCGCCTGCGGCCAGCTCGGCCTTGGCGTAGGCCATACCGGCGCTGCTGGCGATGCCCATCACCTCACCGGTGCTGCGCATTTCAGGGCCAAGCAGGGTGTCGGAGCCAGGAAAACGCTTGAAGGGCAGCACCGCCTCCTTCACCGTTTGCAGGGGCGGGCGCGGCTCGGCCGTGAGCCCCAGCTCCGCCAAGGTGCGGCCGGCCATCAGCTGGCTGGCCACCTTGGCCAGGGGCACGCCGGTGGCCTTAGCCACGAAGGGCACCGTGCGGGAGGCCCGGGGATTTGCCTCGATGATGAAAACCCGCTCGCCCTGCTCAGGGTCGATTTGCACCGCAAACTGCAGGTTGATCAGGCCGCGCACCCCCAGGGCCAGGGCCAGGGCCCGGCTCCAGGCTCGGATCGTTGCCAGGGCTGCCTCACTCAGGCTCACTGAAGGCAGCCAGCAGGCCGAGTCGCCCGAGTGGATGCCGGCCGGTTCGATGTGCTCCATCACACCGCCGATCACGACCACCCCCTCCCGATCGCAAAGGGCATCCACATCCACTTCAATAGCGTTATCGAGGTATTGGTCGATCAGCACTGGGTGGTCGGGCTCCACCTGCACCGCTTCCACCATGTAGCGGTTGAGCTCGGCTTCGTCGTAGACGACCTCCATGGCGCGCCCGCCCAGCACGTAGCTGGGGCGCACAACAACTGGATAGCCAACGCGCTCGGCGATGGCCCGGGCCTCGGCCTCACTGCGGGCCAGGCCATTGCGGGGCTGGCGGATTTCCAGCCGGCGCAGGATCGCTTCAAATTGCTCCCGATCTTCCGCCGCATCAATCGATTCGGGTGAGGTGCCCCAGATACGGGTACCGGTGGCCAGGCCCTCGGGGGAGGCAAGCCAGTGCAGCAGAGGAATCGCCAGCTTCAGCGGCGTCTGGCCGCCAAACTGCACGATCACCCCCTCCGGATGCTCAACCTCGATCACGTTGAGCACGTCTTCGAGGGTGAGAGGTTCGAAATAGAGCCGGTCGCTGGTGTCGTAATCGGTCGACACCGTCTCCGGGTTGCTGTTCACCATCACGGTGGCGAAACCTTCTGCCTGCAGGGCAAAGGAGGCATGCACGCAGCAATAGTCGAATTCGATGCCCTGGCCGATGCGATTGGGGCCGCCGCCGAGGATCATCACCTTGCGGCGGCTCTCAGGCTGCACCTCATTTTCAGGCGGCACGATCTCCAGCTCGCCAGCCCCATTCAGCCGCTCTAGAGGCCGCTCGTAAGTGGCGTAGTGATATGGGGTGCTGGAGGCAAACTCCGCCGCACAGGTATCAACGGTTTTGAACACGGCGTTGATACCAAGCCCCTGGCGGTGGCGCCGCACCGTGAGCTCATCGCTACCGGTGGCCCAGGCGATCTGGCGATCGGAGAAGCCCAGCTGCTTGAGCTCCAGCAGGGCTGCGGCATCGAGCTGCTCCAGCTGGCGGCCCCGCAGCAGGCGCTGCTCGGCCACAAGGATGCAGCGCAGCTTGGCCAAAAACCAGGGATCGATAGCGCTGAGCTGGTGGATCTCGTCGTCGCTGCGGCCGGCGAGCATCGCTTCGCGCACAGCAAAGATGCGCTCGGGGGTGGCGGTGCGCAGGGCCCGCTCTAGGGCAATGGGATCGGGTGCAAGCGTGGGGTCGCTTGCGGCATCGGGCCGATCACAGCCCCAGCCGGCGTGGCCCGTTTCCAAGGAGCGCAACGCCTTTTGGAACGACTCCTCAAAGCAGCGCCCGATAGCCATCGCCTCACCCACCGACTTCATCGAAGTTGTGAGCAAAGCGGGGCTGCCGCGAAACTTCTCGAAGGCGAAGCGGGGAATCTTCGTGACTACGTAGTCGATCGTGGGTTCGAAGCAGGCCGGCGTGGCACCGGTGATGTCGTTGAGAATTTCGTCGAGGGTGTAACCCACCGCCAGGCGAGCGGCGATCTTGGCGATCGGAAAGCCAGTGGCCTTCGAAGCAAGCGCCGAACTGCGACTCACCCTTGGGTTCATCTCAATCACAACCACGTCGCCGTTGGCGGGGTTGATCGCAAATTGAATGTTGCTGCCGCCGGTGTCGACGCCGATCTCACGGATGATCGCTATCGACTGGTCTCGCAGCCGCTGGTATTCGCGGTCTGTGAGGGTCTGGGCCGGAGCCACGGTGATCGAATCACCGGTGTGCACCCCCATCGGATCGAGGTTTTCGATGCTGCAAACGATCACTACGTTGTCAGCGCTGTCGCGCATCACCTCCAGCTCGAATTCCTTCCAGCCCAGCAGCGACTGCTCCACCAAGATCTGGGAGACGGGGCTGGCCTCCAGGCCGCTTTTGCAGAAGGCCCGAAACTCCTCGGGGTTGTAAGCGATGCCGCCGCCGCTGCCGCCCAGGGTGAAGGCCGGCCGGATTATGCGGGGGTAGCTGCCGATGGCCTCGCCCACGCGCTCCGCCTCTTCCAGGGTGTTAGCGATGCCGGAGGGGCAGACGGCCACACCGATCCGCTCCATCGCCTCTTTAAACAGCAGCCGGTCTTCCGCCTTGCGGATCGCTTGCAGGTTGGCGCCGATCAATTCCACCCCGTGCTTTTCGAGGGTGCCGTTTTCAGCCAGTGCCACCGCCAGGTTGAGGGCCGTCTGGCCGCCCATGGTGGGCAGCAGGGCATCGGGCTGCTCGATCTCAATCACCCGGGCCACTACCTCGGGGGTGAGCGGCTCGATGTAAGTGCGATCCGCCATGTCCGGATCGGTCATGATTGAAGCCGGGTTGGAGTTCACCAACACCACTTCGAAGCCTTCCGCCCGCAGCGCCTTGCAGGCCTGGGTGCCGGAATAGTCGAATTCACAGGCTTGGCCGATCACAATCGGCCCCGAGCCCAGCAGCAGGATGCGCCTGAGGTCCGTGCGGCGGGGCATAGGGGGTAGGCAAGCCAAACCTGCCTAGCCTCTCACGCCCCCCCGGCAGCAGCTGCGGCTGGAATCGCTAACCTGATCTTTAACGCGGTAGCCCCGAGATGAGCGAGCTCCAGCGCCTGAAAGGGCTGCTGCCCCCGGAATTGCAGAGCTGGGTGTTTGTGGAAGCGGCCGCCTCGGTGGAACCGCCCCTGATCACCATCGAGGAGATCGGTCGCGACGAAGTTGAAATTCAGGTCGACCTGGAAACCTGGGACGGGCTGGCGATCGACCATCGCAACTTGCTGTTTTGGCACGAGGTGGGCAGGATCCAAAACGATGCGGTGCCCCGCGATGGCTGGGAGATGGCGGCCCTGGCGATCGGACTGGGTGGAGCAATCGGTGAGCTGTGGGTGCAGGACGGCCTGCTGCTGGTGATGGCCCTGGGCCTATCTGGCTTTGCCGGCTACCGCCTCTACCTCAAAAACAATTCCGAAAAGCGGCTGCAAGACGCCATCGCCGCCGACGAGCGGGCCATCGACCTGGCTACCCGCTTTGGCTACAGCCTGCCCAACGCCTACAAGAGCCTCGGCGGCGCCCTTAAAGAGCTGGTGGAGCAAACCCGCAAGAAAAAGAAGCGCTCTTTTTACGAAGACAGGCTCGAGGCACTGCGCAAGAGTGCCGGTAAGGCCCGGGCCGAAATGGCCCAGCAACAGGGCTCGCGCCAATCCGTCACCAGTGAGAACGTCTATGGCTGATTCCCCCGCCGGCGGGTCCACAATCCAGCAGGAGCTCGACAGCGAGCAGCTGGCCAAGCTGGCGGCAGAAGCCTGTGACGACCGCAAAGCCGTGGACATTCGCCTGATTCGCGTTGATGAGGTGTCGTCTTTAGCCGATTGGTTTGTGATTTGCAGCGGTCTCTCCGACGTGCAGGTACGGGCCATCGCTCGCTCGGCTGAGGACCAGATCGAGGAGGCCACCGGTCGGCTGCCCCTGCGGCGGGAAGGCCAGAAGGAAGGTCGCTGGATGCTGCTCGACTACGGCGAGCTGATCGTGCACGTGCTCACCCCAAGCGAGCGCACCTACTACGACCTCGAATCCTTCTGGGGCCACGGTGAACAGGTGCGCTTCGTAAGCTCAATTCCAGCCGTAACCCCCTGACCGCCATGCCGTGCCCGGTGCCGCCCGAGCAACGGCCCCTGCAGGAATACGAGCAGTTGCTGGCCTCCTGGTTTTTCGTCTGGCCATCTCACGACCTACCCGGTCTATTGCGCCCCCTTGCCACCAGCTGGCTGCTGCTGCTGCCTGTAACCACTGTTGTGGCCAGCGGCAGCTGGGTGTTGCGCCACCACCCGGCCCAGCTGGTGCTGGCAGGCATGGTGGCGGCGGTGGCGCTGCCAATCCTGCTGCTCGTGCGCCAGTGGCTCGGCTGGAATTACGTGCACCGCCGCCTCATTTCCGAGCGGGTTGAATACGAGGAATCGGGCTGGTATGACGGCCAGGTGTGGGAGAAACCCCTGGCCTGGCGCCAGCAAGACCTACTGGTGGCTCAGCACCAGGTGCAGCCGGTACTGAAGCGACTGCAGCAAGGTGCGGCGCTGGCGGTGATCCTGGCGCTGGTAGGGGCGAGCCTCTGTCAGGCTCTGTGAGATCGGTTCCCGGACGCCTGTGACCTTGTCCTCCAGTTTCGGTGGCAACGCCCGCGGGGGCGTCCCCCCCCTGGAGGTGCGGCTGCTGCGCAACGGCATCGTCGAATCCCGCCACCGCGTCCACGCGGTTGTTTGTGATGGCCGGGGCCGGGTGCTGATGCGGGCGGGCGATCCCCAGCAGCTGAGCTTTGTGCGCTCTGCCCTTAAGCCCTTCCAGGCCACGGTGTTTGTGGGCAGTGGCGCCGCCGACCATTGCAACTGCGGCGAGCGGGGCCTGGCGATCGCCTGCGCCAGCCACGCCGGCACGGCCATGCACGCCCGCGAGGCCTTCAAGCTGCTGTGGGGCGCTGAAATCGAGGCCGAGCAACTGCAATGCCCTGTGCCGGACTGCGGTAGCAGCCCCTTGGAGCACAACTGTTCCGGTAAGCACGCCGCCTTCTTAGCCACCTGCCGGCGGCTGGGCTGGAGCACCGAGAGCTATCTCCAAAAAGAGCATCCGCTGCAGCAGGAGGTGCTTAAGCGCGTTGGTGATCTACTCGCCCTGCCCGCCGCCGAACTGCTCAGCGCCCGCGATGACTGCGGCGCCCCCACCCTGCAGCTGCAACTAGCCCAAATGGCCCTGCTCTACGCCCACCTCGGGGCTGGCAGCCAGGCAGATCTGGAGCGACTCAGCCGAGCGATGTTGGCCCACCCCGAACTGGTGGCCGGTGAGGGGCGATTTGACACCGAATTAATGCGCGGCGGCCACGGCCAGGTGGTTAGCAAGGGCGGGGCCGAGGGGATCCAGTGCCTCAGCCGCGTCGGGGAAGGCATGGGGGTAGCGATCAAAGTAGAAGACGGCTCCGCCCGAGCCAAACAGGCTGTAGCCCTTCACCTGCTCGAGCAGCTCGACTGGCTGACACCGATGGCACTGGAGGAGCTGCGCAGCCGCTTCCTGATACCCGCCCCCCATCTGCGCTTGGAGGTAATCGGCGAGCTTCGCTTCGACTAGGCACATCGACTGGTATGGTTAACAGGTCGACGCGGGGTAGAGCAGTCTGGTAGCTCGTCGGGCTCATAACCCGAAGGTCGCGAGTTCAAATCTCGCCCCCGCCACCACATCCCAAAGCCCCGGCAGCCCCCTGTCGGGGCTTTGTTGTTTGAACAACCCCCTGCGCTGACCCAGCGATCATCGACGAGAAGATGGCCAGCCCAGCCACAGTGACCCAGCCGGACGCCATCGTGGTGGGCTCCGGCGCCACCGGCGGTGTGGCCGCCATGGTGCTTGCCGAGGCGGGCCTGCGGGTGCTGGTGCTGGAGGCCGGTCCTGAGCTCTCATCCCGCCAGGCCTTCGGCAGCGAACCACTGAACACGGCCAGGCGCATAGCCCATATCGCCAGTGGCCAGCAGCGTCTGCAGCGCCACCATCCGGGCTTCTGGAAACACAACCCCCAGCTGTTCGTCGATGAGCGGCTCAATCCCTATTCAACCCCGAGCGATGCTCCATTCCTATGGAGCCGGGGCAGGCAGGTGGGGGGCAAAAGCCTCACCTGGGGAGGCATCACCCTGCGCCTTTCCGACTACGAATTCGGGGCGGCCGAGCGCGATGGCCAAGGGGCGGGCTGGCCAATCGGCAGCGCCGAGCTAGCGCCCTATTACACCCGCCTGGAGCAATTGCTGGAAGTGCACGGCGCCTGCGATGGCTTGCGCCAGCTGCCTGATGGCCACTTCCAGGAGCCCCTGCCATTCACTCCGGGCGAGCGCCACCTGCAGCGTCGCATCGACGACGAGCTCGGCCTGCCCCTGATCCATTCCCGCGGCTTCAATCTGCACCGGGGTGCGGGCTGGCCCCGCTCGGCCAGCCAGGGCCTCACATTGGCGCGGGCCCTGGCCACGGGGCGTACCCAGGTGCGTAGCAACGCCGTAGTGAGTCATCTGCTGCTCGACGACGGCCATGCCCGCGGAGTTGTGCTGGTGGATGGCAACACAGCAGCCAACGAGCTGATCGAGGCGCCCCTG
>CAZKER010000042.1:0-6725 GCA_964551845.1 uncultured Cyanobium sp. | reverse complement strand
GCCGCCCTTGCCGTTGACCTTCTGCTGGTTCTTGATCTCGCGCACTGCCGCGCTGTCAAGGTCCTGCAGCACTGCTGAAGTCACCTTGTCCTTTACGCCAGGGTCAAACTCGCCAGCCGCATCCCGCCTCTTGTTGATGGCGGCCACCATCTCCTGGTAGTCCTTTCGCTTTCCCTCGGGCGTGGGGTTCAGGTCGGCTCGCCGCCGGGCCTCTCGCAATGCGTTGGGGTAGGTGTTGGGGTCGTCGGTCCAGGCACTGAGCGGCACCTGCCCGACCTGCACAATGAAGTCCTCCACCACAAATGGATCGGGCGGGCGCACCACCTGGGTGAACTCGCTTTTCTCTTTTGCTCGCTTAGCGATGTACTCCTCAGGCCGGGAGTAGCCCATTGCAACGGCCTGGTCGCCAAACAGCCGCAGCGATGGCCGGTAGGCGGGATCGTTTTCATCCAAGCTGCCAGGGCCAGGATTTTCCGGGGTGCCAAACCAAAGCCCATCCAGCTTCTGCTCAACACCTTTCTGCTGCAGGTCGTAGGTCTTCTGCTTCGCTTCCTGGCCACGCACCTGCAGCTCCATGGTTTCGAGCGGTGCCATGGCCCCCCATGTCGGCCGCTTCTCGTAGGGCATCGACGGATCTCCGGCCCGCACGTTCTGCAGCAGGGCCGCGGCCATCGGGTCGCCGCCAAAGGTGCCGATGATCTGCTCGCGCAGGAACTGCACCGTCCGCTTGCGGGCATCCGGCGTTGCCACCCGCAGTTGCTGATCAATGCCTTGGGTGAGCATTGCGGCGCCGTACTGGGTCCACTCCGGTGTTCCAGGCCTGTAGAGCACCCCTTGGATGGTTACGCCTTGGGTGAGCATCTGCTCGACCGTTGCAGTCATGGCTGAAACCGTCAGCCCCTTGGTGGATTCCTCCACCGCATCGCTATAGAACTTCCGCTGCTTATCCCGGTAGGACTCCCAGGCCTGATTGAGCTTGGGTGTCACATAGAACTGCACCTCTGGCTCATCACCGGTAAGCCCAAAACGATCAAGCACCTGGGCGGTGAGTTGCACCCGCCGCTTCTCCACCTCCGGGCTTTCGGGCGGCAAGCTGCTCAGCAGCCCCGCGTTGACCGTCAGATCGTCCTCGAGGGCGTTCTCGATCGCGGGGCCAGCAAGCTGCGCAACAGCTCGCCGCCGGCCGATCAGCTTCCACGGGTTGGACTCATTCAGCAGCGACGCTGCAACTGGATCCACCTTCTGCAGCTGCCCGATCTGGCTGGCAGCATTGGCCGCGCCGGTTTCGGCCTGCACCTGCAGCGAAAGCATGCCCTTGGCACGCTGGTTCTTCAGCTCGTCGTAATAGGCATCCTCGATCTGCCCCTCCCGCAGGGCCAAATAGCCAGCCCCGGCGGTCTGTATCAGCGCCTTGTTGAACGGTGCCAGCGCTTCCGCCAGCTGGGCAAACTGGTTGGAGCCAGCCACGTTGCCACTGCCCTGAATCTGGATCGTGCTGATCCCGGTGGGGCTGTCGAATTGCACCGGCCGGGCCGGGGCCGCCGGCTGTGACTGGGCCGCCTGCACAAAAGCGCCGATTGGCCGGGCAACCGGGGTGATCTGGCCAGCGGGAAGGTTGCGGTCTGCCATGGGGCGTTACGGAGGAGTGCCGGGGCCGGTGCCCGTCTTGGGGGTCTTGAGCCCTTTGAGCTGAGCGCCCATCGACATACCGGTTTGGATCCCCCCGAGAATCGAGGTGCCGATGTTCAGCCCAAGGGCGCCAGCGCTCGGACCACTGCCGGTCATTGATGGGGGCGGTGGGGTGAGCAGCGTCGGCAGCGGCGCAAACGGTGGCACCGGGTCGATGTAGGGCTGCTCCTCGTAGAACTGCTGGCTGTTCCACCGGTTCAGATACTGCGCCACCTGGCCGGCTTGCTCGCGGTTGTATTGCCGGGTGCGCAGCTTCTGGTTTATCTCCATCAACGTGGCGTAATCGCCCTCCTGGCGGGCGTAGTCGTTGACGATCCGATCCACGGATTTGCCCTCCTGATTCATCGCCTGCACCGAGGCCCGCGCCTGTAGCGCTCGCCAGCGGTACTGCTGCATTGCCACCGCCTCTTGCATCGAGGCCTCTTGGTAGGCCTGGCTAACTGCATCGCTGTCCTGGACAAACGCACCGCCGGCCGCTGCACGGGTTTGCCCAACCATCTCCGCCTGGCGGATCCCCTTGATCAGCTCGAAATTGCGCAGCGAGTTGGTATATGACTTCTGCTGGTTGTAGTTGACCGTCTCAGCCCAATACTTGTGCTGGGCGTTGGCATCGGTGAGCCGTGCATTGAAGCTCGCCTGCCAGCTGGCGAACTTGCCGTTGGCGTCCTGAAAAGCCTTCTGGTTGAGGTACTCCTGCTTCTGCGCCTGGTGGCCCGCAAAGCCCTGGAGGATGCCCAGGGCGCCTGAAGCAATGGCACTGATCGGCTCAAACGCAACCATCAGATCGACCTCTCGAAGTAGCAGAACAACTGAGCGCAGGGCCCATGGGGCTCAGCCGGCCAGACGCGGAAGCCCAGTTGTTTCAGCCACCGAATTGAATCTCGATTGGCTGCAAACACCCAGTTGTGCAGTGGCCCGGCGCCCTCATTCAGCAAGCCATCTATCCATTTCCTTGCACCTCTGATGAACTGCCGCCGGTGGCTTGCGGTCGCCAGCAGATCCTCGGTGCCAAGCAGCCAGATCACCCCACCAGAAGCCACGCCACAAATGCCCACTGGGGTGCCGTCGTCTCCATCTATGCAACGACAGTCTGGGCTGTTTTTCCAGCTGTCGTAGACCGCTTCTTCTGGCTGCTTGGCGTCGCTGTAAAACACCTCTGCAGCGTCCTGAGCCCGCAGGTGCGTTGCGATGTGCGCCACGCGCCATTCTTCAGGGGTTGACCAGTTCATTGCATGCTCCTCGCTTGGCTGCTCAGCAGACCCACCCATTCGCAGGTGCTGAATTTGCACGGGTGGATGGTGTCGTTATGGATCTCCACGATGCAGTTCTCACCTTTGCTTGCGATCGGGATTCGGAACACCCCCTCGAAGTAGCGCTCCTGTTCTGGATCGAACCCGCCCGGCATGGCGCTGCCAATTTCTGAGTTGCGACTGCCGAGCACCGTCCCCTCGAATTTGTAGACCGCCCTATCCCGCCGCTCGGCCATCACCCAGGTCTCGAAAAAGCCCGTCTCGTGATAACGGAGCTTGGCGTGTCGAACCTGGGTGCGCTCAACATTGGCCGCAACCTTGCCGCCGCCAATCTCCTTGTAGAGCTTGAAGCGGGTAAAGCGATAGGCAAAATCAAACACCTCGCCAAAGAACACCGGCGCCGCCGACCAGTTGCCCCTGGCCACGATCTGATTGCCGCTGCTCGCTGAGCCCAGCAGCACCCCGCCATTGGTGGTGGCCGAGAATCCAGACCACGCCTGGGTGGGCGCCTTGATCGTGTAAGGCAGGGTCCAGGTCGTTGTTTTCAGGATGGCGTTGTAGATGCCGGCGGCAACACGGATCGCCGCTGGTGTTGCCGTTGTGGTGGACACCTGCCGATCCAGCAGCATCGGGTAGGGCGCCGGGGTGGCATCGCTGAGTCGGTCGGCTACTGGCAACCTCTCCAGCCACACCTCAGTCCCGTACTCCAGCAGCAGGTACATCACCTCCTGCACGCACAGGATCTGCAGGATCTTGTCGGCACCATTCAGCTGCCAGTAGCTCCAGCTGCTCTGCGCCCGCTCAGCTCCGTTACCGCTGTTCCGGTAGAAATACTTATAGACGTAGATCCGGTCCTGGTAGCCCGCCTTCTCGGAGATGGCAAACCAGGAGTTGCCAGTGTCATTACCCGTCAGCTTGAAAACGTCCGCTGGCACATAGCTGCTGACGTAGCCGGTCAGGTCTGAGGCATCAGCAACCAGCGCAGTTCCCGCACCGCGGACACTGAACTCGCGGAACTGGGTCCATTGCCCATTGGCCTGGCAGAAAATGATCGTGCCCTGGACAGGCAGCGGCCGGCAGTCCGGGTCAATCTCGTACTGGGTGAGCACCGTGATCACTGCCGTCGCCGGCGTCAGCACCGTCTCAGCAGCGTTAAACCTGAACTGGATCTGGTCGCTGAAGATGATCAGCTCATCCTGGTAGGGGATCGCATAGCGCAGAACCGACACCCGGTTGTTGCTGGCCGTCAGGTCGATCGGGTCGGTGTCGAGCACCGTTGTGACCGTCTCGGGGAAGAAGTCAAAGAAGTCCCGCGTTCGGCTCAGGATGACGTTCTCATCGGCCAGGAAGCCCAGCCGGTTCTTGTAGATGAACACGTCCTGAATCGGGAAGCCGATAAAGCTGGGATCCGGCGCCGTGTCGTAGTCGCCGGCCGTGCGCTGCCCCCAGCTCGGGATCGTGATTCCGCCCTGGGCGCTGCCGTTAGCCGGCCCGAAGTAGAAGGTGCCGTTAGGCAGCCGCACCAGCAGATGCGGCATCGTGCTGGCGTTGATCCGGTACTCCACCCCAGGGCTCACCGTCTCCTGCCAGGCCCCCTCCCCAAAAGTGCCGGCCCCGGCGCGAGGTGCAAACTCCACGTAGTAGCCGTCGAACCGGTTGCCCGGGTCGCCGAGGATCTCGATTTGATAGCCCTGTGGCGCAATCGTCGGCAGCTCCGTAAACGCCTGCACTGAGCTGGTGATTGCCGTGATGTCCGCGTTGGCCCGCGCATCGCTCGCCGCAACGGTGATCGCGCTAGCAGATGTCAGGTGCAGCACGCTGCCCACCCGCGTGATCGTCACCGCTGTCACCCCCTCCAGCGCTGTCCTTAGGTCGGTTGCAATCCCATCTGTACTGATCCGGTTCTCGGTGGTGGTGGAGCCGCTGACCGTCACCGGCGCCACCGGGGTGGTCACCGTCGCCTGGGTGCCGTTGACGTTGACCTTGTAGCTCTGGCCATAGTTGGCCGCCTTCACCCACACCAGGGCCTCATGAGCGGCGGGCCTGACAGTGGCCGGCGCCACGGCCGCGTCCATTGCAGGCGTCGCCTTGGTGTTGCTGATGAAGGTGTAGTCCGCGATCGAGGCGGCGCGAAGGTCGCTCTTGGCGCTGACCACTGACGACAGGTAGCCGTAGCCGTAGGGCGCACTGACCGTCTTCTGAACCCCGTCCAGATCGAAGACCTTGATGGCGGTCTTGCCGATCACCACCAGATATTTCTCAGCCGAATCCCGCAAGATCTGGTGAAAGTAGACGTCGCCAAAGGTGGTCGTGCTGACCCTGGCAACGGCGGTTGACCCCTCCCGCTTGCGCAGCCCCTCGGCCAGGGAGCTCATCCCATTTACCTGGATCTCGCCCTGGCTCGGCTCGCGCTGCGCGTCCGGCTGCTGGCTGATCCCCTGGATCAGGCTTGGAATTGTGTAGCTGACGAGGTTAGCCACGGAGGTATCCCCCGTTCCGGCCCAGCAGCCCCATCCCTGGCGAGTAGGTGGGGAAGGGCCTCAGCCCTGGGCCACCGGTCAAGCTGTTGGGCTGGGCCTGCTCGATCTCCACCCGCTGGAGCTCCACCAGCGCCATCTGCTCATCGAGCGCTGTGTACTTAAAGATCGAGTCGCTGCCGAGCACTCGAGCGCTAAAGACTCGCGCTGAGCGGATCGTGGTCCAGCGGTTGAACGCCTCAGGGCACTCGTCCCAGGGCAGCAGCCACACCACATCTGCCTCCAGGCTGGGGATGTCCACCCCCAGGGTGTAGGTGCGCTTCTCCTTGTCGTAGACCCGCTGGCCGCGCAGCTGGAAACGCCCCGCCCAGCGGTAGGCGTCCGGTGCAAACGACACCACATTTGCCGGCACTGTGATCCCGTTGGTGTTCGAGTCCTTCATGAACTCGTAGCCCTGTTCGGTGTTCCAGCTCCAGCCCCGGACCTGTCCCTCCTTGTGAAATTCCAGGATCGTGCGCTCAGCCATCGAGGCTTCAACGATCTGCTGGTTTTCCAGGGTGTTGACCGGCTGCTCGCCGATGTTCTGCAGGCAGATGTTCACCGCCTCCAGCAGGGTGGTGCGACCTGGCGTTACTCCCTGGTTGGCGAGGCCCATCAGCTCTGCAGAGGTGCAGTCCTCATGCTATCGGTGCGCACAAAAAAGCCCCTGCCATGAACAGGGGCCTGGTTCTCCGTCCACCAGGGGAAGGTTAGGGCGCGTTGACCACGCCTGCACATTCAGCACGCAGCACACCCATGCCGATCGCCATGCGAGCGACCATCAGGCTGGCCTGGTACATGATGTTGAAGTCGCCGCCCTGGGGCGTGACCTGCAGACTGGGGCTGCGCAGTGTCAGCACACCAATCGCGTCACGGTGGAACACGATGGCCCGGCACTTCGATAGATCCTGCTGGTAAGCAGTGTTCTTGTCGTAGGTGGTGTTGGTGTAGGCCGGCTGGGTGACGTGGTTCGACTCGATCACGGGGATTCCTTTCACCCGCAGCACACGGCCGCTGGCAAAAGTACCGTTCTCGCCGCTGCCGCCGTTGAAGTCCGTGTTGATGGCACGGGCAGAATCCAGCAGCACGTCGTATTCATCAGGGCCAACCACGCAGAGGAGGTCGGACGTAGGTACGTCCTTCTTCTTCATGGCGACCTTGAGCGCACTGATCCTGGCGATCAGCTCATCACCCTTGGCAGCGGCTGACGCAGTGGCGTAGCCAGCCGAGAGGGTCACGCTGTTGCCAGTGCGGCCCGCGTTGATTGTTT
>CAZKER010000041.1:0-1564 GCA_964551845.1 uncultured Cyanobium sp. | reverse complement strand
CCCCCACCGCAGCTGGCCAGCACCGCACACATCACCACATACATGGCTGCCTTCTCCCAGCTGGGGGGGTCCCCCACGCCCATGGGGCCGGCGTAATCACCGGGCGGAATCTGGTAAGGATCGGGGCCGATGAAGGGAAAGCCCGCCTTCAGCTCGACAACCACCGCGTAGGCCATCGATACCAGGATCGCCAGGGCCGCCAGAGGGGTGAGCAGACCCGGGATCAGGGCGATGCCGGCCCCCCACATCGAAAAGGCCGAGAGAAAACACAGCCACTCGGGGGTCTGCATCGCCGTGGCCCAGGTCTTGAGGTTGCGCAGCTTGGGCCAGCCGTGGCGGATGAAGCAGATCCCCAGGAATAACCGCATCACCAGCAGGGATGCCTGGGCCAGGGTGGAGGGGGCCGCTGGCACCAGCAGCTCCACAATGGTGATCTCCATCTGCTCTTGGCAAGGCTCCGCTCAAGGTACCTAGGTCCGTCTATCCCTGCACCAGTTGCAGCTGGTGGCCATCGGGGTCGGCCAATTGCAGCGCCCGCTCGCTGCCCACCAGGTAGGCCTGCTCGCCCAGCTCGATCACACCGCCATGGAGCGGTTGGCCTCCGTAGGCCTCCACGCTTGCGGCAATGCGATCCAGATCGGCTACCCGCAGGCGCAGCTGCCAGTGGGCCAGGTCCTGGCCCCCCTGGTCGAGGGGCCTGGGGCGCCCGCTGTTGGGGGGCTGATAGTTAAGGCATTCCACGCCTGCACCCGTGGGGCAGCGGTGAGCGGTGATGCGCACCCGGGTGTCTTTGAGGCCATCGAGCCCATTCTGGGTGGGGCCGCTGTTGACCCCGTCGCCCCCCAGCTTCAGACCTAGCAGCCCATCGTAGAAGCGGCAGCTGCGCGGGGTTTCGGCCACAGATATAGCGCTGTGGTCGATACCCAAAAAGGGGGGGCTGGCCGGCGCGGCTGCATGCCAGCGGGCCTCTCCCTTGTCGGGGGGGAACTGCAGCAGCTCCAGGTTGTGGCCCTCCGGATCGCGGAACTTAAAGGCCTGGATGCCGGCGGCGGCGGTGTTCCATGCCGGCAGGGTCTGGGGGGCCATGGAAACCCCCACCAGGGAGCCGTTAGCAATCGCCTGGCGCGCCGGAGCGCTGGCGGCGTCCAGATCGTTCACCACGATGCAGATGTGTTGAAACCAGAGGTCGCAGCTGCGGGAATCGGCCGGGATCGGACGCCCAGGCCGCAGGCCCTCGCCCAGGCTCAGCACCTCGGTGAGCTCCAGGGTTTCGTCGCCCAGGTGCAGCCGCACCAGCTTCAGCCGGGAGCCGGGCAGGCCCACCAATTGGGCGTAGGGGCCGGCTTCCACCAGCAGGCTTTCGCCCCGCCTGAAGCCCAGACTGGTTTCGAAGAAATCGGCAGTCGTTTCAGCGTTGGCTGTGGTGAAGCCGATGCTGCTGATTTGGGGAGCTTGGTGAGCCATGGGGAGCAGGAGCTGTCGATCGTTAGGAGCCCAGGCCATTGACACCAGCGGCGGCGATGCTGCTGTCGATCTCGGGCGTCATGCCAGACACGCCTATCGC
>CAZKER010000040.1:0-4194 GCA_964551845.1 uncultured Cyanobium sp. | reverse complement strand
TGGACGTGCTGGTGGCGGGGGTGGGCACCGGCGGCACCATCACGGGCGTCAGCCGTTACATCAAGGGCACCCTGGGCAAGAAGCTGGTGTCGGTAGCCGTTGAGCCCACCAACAGCCCGGTAATTAGCCAGGCGAAGGCGGGGCAGGAGCTCAAGCCTGGTCCCCACAAGATCCAGGGCATCGGCGCTGGCTTCGTGCCCGCCAACCTGGATTTGGATCTGGTGGACCGGGTCGAAACCGTTAGCGACGAGGAGGCCGTGGCCATGGCCCGCCGGCTAATGAAAGAAGAGGGCATCCTGGCTGGCATCTCCTGCGGTGCGGCAGCCACGGCCGCCCTACGGCTAGCTCGCGAGGAGGCCTATGCCGGCAAAACCATCGTGGTGGTCCTGCCCGACTCCGGCGAGCGCTACTTGAGTTCGGTGTTGTTTGAAGGGGTGTTTGACGAGAAGGGGCTGGCCGCAACGGCCAACAGCAAACCAGCTCAAAGCTTTTCAAGATGAAGTGATGTCTATCTGAATACCCCGTGCTGCTTTCTGCCAGCCAGCCGATCTGGACAATCCCAGCGGAGGCAGTGCCGGCAGCTCTACAGAGCACACTCCAGGGCTTGAGCGACTCAGAAGCCCAGCGGCGGTTGGAGAGGTTTGGAGCCAATCGCCTCCCAAGCCAGCGCCGCCGTCCCCTACTGCTGAGGTTCGTCGATCAACTGGTCCACTTCATGGCATTACTGCTCTGGGTGGCCGGAGCCCTGGCGTTTGCTGCGGGCACGCCGCAGTTGGGCTGGGCTATCTGGGCAGTGGTGCTGGTCAACGGGCTGTTTTCCTTCTGGCAGGACTACCAAGCCGAGCGCACCCTGGCCGCGCTGAAGCGATCCCTACCCCGCCAGGTGCGGCTCTGGCGTAATGGTGAGCTCGGTGAGCTCGCAGCCGAGCTGCTCGTGCCGGGCGACCGAATCCTGCTGGAGGAAGGAGACCAGGTGCCCGCAGATGCCCGCCTGATCCAGGCCAACGAACTAAGCCTGGATCTGTCGGTCCTTACAGGGGAATCACAGCCAGTGGCACGTCACGCCGATGCCATCGACTCGCTTCCGGCAGACAAAGTTGCTCTGATTCCGACCCGGGAACGCGCAAACCTGGCCCTGGCGGGCACCACCGTGGCCGGCGGTCGCGGCGAGGCGATTGTTTATGCCACCGGCGGTGAGACCGAATTCGGCCACGTGGCCCATCTCACAGCCGCCACGGCCAGGGGCATCAGCACCCTGGAGCAGCAGGTGGGCCACATCGTGCGCACCATCACAGCCATCGCCTTAACCATGGGGGCGATCACCTTCAGCCTCAGTCTCCTGTTCGTGGGGATGGGTCCCCTCGAAAGCCTGGTGTTCGCCGTGGGCATCATCGTTGCCAACGTGCCCGAGGGCTTGCTGCCCACGGTCACCTTGGCCCTGGCGATCAACGTGCAGCGCATGGCCAGTCAGAAGGCACTGGTGCGCAGGCTCTCGGCCGTCGAAACCCTCGGCTCAGTAAGCGTGATCTGCAGCGACAAAACCGGCACCCTCACCTGCAATCGCATGGCGGTGGAGGAGCTCTGGCTGCCCTCGGCAGGCGAGCAGCCAGGCCCTGATCAGGCTGGAGAAGCCGAGCTGCTGCTAGCAGCCTGCCTCTGTTCAAACGCCCAGCTCAAGCGCAGCGACGACAGCGGCCGAGCCCTCGGAGACCCCACTGAAGCCGCCCTGCTAGTGGCTGCCCAGGTGCGCGACCTGGGCCTCAAAGAGCGGCAGCAACGCCATCCCCGCCGCCGGGAGTTGCCGTTTGATTCCCATCGGCGCCGGATGAGCGTGGTCGTGGATACCGAGGCCGGGCTGCAGCTCATCACCAAGGGGGCACCCCTGGAGCTGCTAGCCCGCTGCACACCGGAGGGGCGCGCCCAGGCAGTTGCCGCCAACGACGACCTTGCTTCCCGGGGCTACCGCGTCATCGCCGTAGCCCAGCGCCGCCTCGAGGCCACAGAGGGGCAAGCCCCAGCCGATCAACTGGAACTACAGCTCAGCTTGTTGGGCCTGATCGGCCTCTACGACCCGCCCCGGCCGGAGGTACCCGAGGCAATCCGCCAGTGTCACCAGGCGGGTATCAAGGTCACGATGGTGACTGGCGATTACGGCCTCACCGCCCAGGCAATAGCCCGCCAGATCGGCCTGCTGGACATGCCAGCCAACGGCGACGACCACGCCCAGGCCGATCCGGTGCGTGTGATTCAAGGCGACCAGCTCGAACTGATCAGCGATGTGCATCTGCGCCAGCTGCTCAAATATCGCAACCGGCTTGTGTTTGCCCGCATGGCCCCGGAGCAGAAGCTGCGGCTTGTGCAGGCCTACCGCGCCCTCGGCGAAGTGGTGGCAGTCACAGGCGATGGAGTTAATGATGCCCCGGCCCTGCGGGCGGCTGATGTGGGCGTGGCTATGGGCCTGGTGGGCACCGATGTGGCCAGAGAGGCCGCCGATGTGGTGTTACTCGACGACAACTTCGCCACGATTGTTACGGCGGTTCGGTTTGGCCGCGGCGTGGTGGCCAATATTCGTAAGTTCCTGCCCTACGTGCTGGCTAGCAACGTGGCGGAGATGGCTCCGTTTCTAGCCATGGTGACCCTGCAAATCCCTGCGGCCCTGACCGTTCTGCAGATCCTGGCGGTGGATCTCGGTACCGATTTACTTCCAGCCCTAGGGCTGGGTGCCGAGGCGCCTGAATCGGGCTTGATGCGCCAGCCTCCCCGGCACCGCTCGGCACCGCTACTGGATCGGCCCCTGATGCTGCGCGCCTATCTGGTGTTGGGCCTGAGCGAAGCCGTGGTGTCAATGGCTGCCTACCTGCTCAGCTGGCAGCAGCAGGGTGTTGGTTGGGCTGAGCTCAGATTGGCGGCCCCCCTGCTTCTCCACGGCCAGGCTGGTGCAGCGCTGACGGCCAGCCAGCAGCAGGCCTCAAGCGTGGCCTTCAGCTGCATCGTGGCCGGCCAAATCGGGGTAGCGATGGCCTGCCGAAGTGAACAACGCTCCGCCTTCGTGACCCTGGTGCAGAAGGGCTGGCGCCGCAATCCCCTGCTTTGGCTTGGAATAGCAGCTGAAATCATCTTCACAGCGCTATTGCTCTACTGGCCGCCCCTGTCGCGGCTAGCGGCGATGGTGCCCATCGACAGCCGGGCTCTGCCGATGGTCCTGCTGGCGCCGCTTGTGGTGATGCTGGCAGATGACTGGCGTAAGCGCCGGCTCATGGCTTAATTCGGCATGGTCACAAACTCCTCAGCCACAGAGGGGTGCAGGGCCATGGTGCGATCGAAGTCGGCCTTAGTGGCGCCCATGCCAATGGCAATAGCTGCCATCTGAATAACCTCAGCGCTGTGTTCGCCCACCATGTGGCAGCCAAGCACCTTGCCGGTTTCCACTTCAACAACCAGCTTGAGCAGCACCCGGGGACCCCGGGCCGGCAGGGCCTGGCTCATCGGCCGGAAGCGGGCTCGATGCACCCTCACACCCTCTGAGCCATGGCGTTGGATCGCCTGCTCTTCGCTCAGCCCCACACTGGCCAGCTCCGGCTGGCTAAAAACCGCACATGCCACCAGGCTGTGGTCCACTTGGCGAGTGCTGGTGCCATAGACGCTGTCTGCAAAGGCCCGGCCCTCATCAATGGCTACCGGGGTGAGATTGATGCGGTCAGTGACATCGCCTACCGCAAATATGTGGGGCACGTTGGTTCGCTGCTCGCCATCCACCGGGATGCGGTCGCCCTCGATTGCAATACCCGCAGCCTCAAGGCGTAGGCCCTTCAGGAAGGGGCGACGTCCCGTGGCCAGTAGAACCCCGCCGCAGGGGATAGCTTCACCAGCCTCGGTGCGGACGCTGAGACTGCCTGGACTGCCGCTGATGGCCGCTGGGCTATGGGCAAAGCGTATCTCGATGCCATCCTCCTCCATACCCTCTTGCACAGCCCGGGCTGCCTCCAGGTCAAAGCCCCGCAGCAGGTGATCGCCGCGCACCAGCTGGGTCACCGCCACGCCAAGGCCATTGAGGATGCAAGCGAATTCACAGGCGATGAAGCCTGCGCCCACCACCACGATGCGCTCTGGCAATTGATCCAGCAGAAACATCTCATCGCTTACCCAGCCCAGCTCTGCCCCTGGAATCGGCGGCCGCTGGGGCCGGCCCCCCAC
>CAZKER010000039.1:0-9793 GCA_964551845.1 uncultured Cyanobium sp. | reverse complement strand
GCCCGTGGTTGGCATCTGGTTCACCGCCCTTGGCGTGAGCACGATGGCCTTCAACCTGAACGGTTTCAACTTCAACCAGTCGATCCTTGACGGCCAAGGCCGTGTGGTGAACACCTGGGCAGACGTTCTGAACCGCGCTGGTCTGGGTATGGAAGTGATGCACGAGCGCAACGCTCACAACTTCCCGCTTGACCTGGCTGCTGCTACTGCCACCCCCGTGGCACTGACCGCACCAGCAATCGGTTGATAGCAAACAACCCAGCAAAGGCTGGGAACTAACGGAATCCCTAAAGCCCCCTCTAAAGAGGGGGCTTTTTATTGGCAGAGGGGGGGCAAGTTGGGCAACAGGTGAAGATGGGTAATTGGTAGTAAATGCGGGATTAGTGGTTTTCACTCAAAACAGACTTAAAATATTCCCGAGTTCAATCCCCCTTGATGGGTATTTCTGTGGCAGCCGCTGCTCCTGCCCCCGATGCGCACCTCCAAGAGCAATTGGAGTGGCTGGGCACGCAGAGATTGGCTTTTGGTTGTGAGCATGCTGAACTTCGCTTTAACAGCGATGCCTTGGCTGACGAGATTGGACTAACGGTGAATCTCACCTGTTTTGAGCCTCGCCAAAAAAATCAGCCCTTTGCCCACCTTGCCTCCTACCTTCTGGCGGGTGATATGGCAGTAAGTGCAGCAACTTATGTGCCCTTGGTTGCCAGCACCACGGAATACAGCGAAAGCACTCTGGAAATTCCCTACTTCGGTAGCACTCGTTTTCGAATCGAGGGTAAGGACTGGTTTGATCGCGCTGGCCAGCAGGCGATCTATTTGCCAGGTCAATCCCTTTCGGTGGAGACAGGCCATTTCAATGGTCTGCTTTTCAACCTCAACCCTCAGCGGCTGGCTTTAACTATCAGTGAGGTCAGTCGCCACTGTGTGCCTCTAGAGCTGGCTGAGCGTTGGGTTCAGCGGCCGGTGGCGATTGATTTGGTTGATCCGCGGGTTAAGCACCTTCGTTGGCACCTGGAGAGTGGCCTGCAAAACCTTGCAGATCATCACGGTGCCGGACCCGGCCACCCCGAAGCACCTCTGGCAGTAGGCGTTGAGACGCTCCTTTATAGGTGTAGTGCCCGCATGATCGTCATTGCCCTGGGCTGATGCCCTAAGCCAGTCGATTTCACGGCCTAGCGACGCCCGTGGATCCAGATGGCCGCTTCACGTTTCTTCATCAAGCTTGCCAGGATTGGTTAACCCAAATCAATCCATCATGTCCACCCCCCTGCTGTTAGAGCTCTTCGGAGGGTTTTTGGCAGCCTGCATGGCCCTTTGGTTTGTAGCCCTCAGCCGCCCTGCCTACCAACCGGCTGCCGCGGATCGGCCTTCTGACTCTGGCTTCTTCTCCGCTGCCTTCGCCCAGCGGGTTCGTTCAGGGCTAGAGGCCTATGTGTTGCGTCCGGGCGTGGTTGCTTCGCTTGGACTGCTGATACTTCGTTTGGCCATTGGCGTGATGATGATTCACCACGGCCACGAAAAGCTCGCCGATCCCCAGCAGTTTGCCAACACCTACGTGGCATCCCTGCATCTGCCATTCCCGTTGTTTTTTGCTTATGCAGCCGGTTTTTCCGAGCTTATCGGCAGTTGGCTGTTGATTTTTGGCTTCCTAACGCCCTTAGGAGCTCTAGCCCTCACCGGCACCATGACGGTGGCTGCCTACCAACACATCCTTACCGCAGGGCTCAACATTTATGTGCTTGAGCTGGTGGTTCTCTACCTCGGCGGCAGTCTCGCCCTCTTGCTTGTAGGGCCCGGTCGGTTTTCGTTTGATGCAGGTATGCTCCCTGGCTTGCTTTTTCAGCCCGCCAGCCGTTCCAAATCAATGGCCCTTACCACTGACGACGAGCTCTCCCTCCTGACCCCGGCCTACGCGCCAATCCCAACCAGCAACTCGAGTCGCTGAACTAGTTGATTAGCTTGCGCTGCATCGATGGAAAGTCTTCCCCCTTGGCGCCCTTTGCTGCGCGCCGCCCAGCAGCGGGAGGGGCGATCACCAAGCTGCCGCTGGCTGCAACTAGCCACGATTGCCACCGATGGCACCCCCAGGGTGCGCACCTTGGTATTTCGGGGTTGGTCCGGTCCGGCGGTTTTGGATCTTCTCACCGATGGCCGCAGTGCCAAGGCCAGCGAGTTGCAAAATTCAGCCGACGTGGAAATCTGCTGGCTGTTACCCCGGGCCCGTAGCCAATTTCGGTTGCGGGCAAAGCGCGCCGACCTTGCAGCTGCCGAGCTGCAGCGCCAGCGGCAGCAGCACTGGCACAACCTCACTTCCTCCGGCAGGGCCCTGTGGGGCTGGCCGGAGCCAGGAAGGGCATTCGAGCCGGAGGCTCCCTTTCCTAGGGAGCTAGACGAAAGCACACCCATGCCCAGCCATTTCAACCTGCTGAGCTTTTGCGTAAGTCAGGTCGAGTTGTTGGAGCTTGGTGGACACCCCCACCGACGACGGCGCTGGCTCGAGACCACCACTTGGTCCGAAGAGTCGCTGAATCCTTGATTCGGCCAATTGAGCTGTGACCCACCCAACACCCTCTCAACGGAGTAAATTCCATTTGATAGTTGCGCATCTGTATGCGAATAACGCAATGTCAAGGTGAGCACCTGATTGCCTTGACGGCATCGGAAGCTTCCCGTTTGGTTGATGCCTGTGCTCTTTTGGTTCTCGCTTCAGAGGCAGCTCCCCAGTCGGCCATGCCGCCTGAAATGGCTGCCCTATTGGGTCAACTTTTTGACGGCTTGAAATCTGCCGCCGAAATTCCCAATCCAGTCCAAAAGCAGCCCTGAGCGCCTCCCCGTTGAACAAAATCGGAGTCGGTTTGCGATGAAGGTCTCACGTCATGGCGATCAGCACCTGATATGCCTCAGCTCCGAGGAGGTTGGGCTGCTGGTTGACCTCTGCCACGCCGGAGCATTTTCGGATCACTTGCCCCGGTCTGCCGCCCGGAAGCAGCGCCTCAATGATTTTCTTTGGCAGGTGCAGCAATCGTTACTACCAGGGGTACAACAGCGCTGGGGTCGCAGTCTCGGCTGAATTCAAATTTGCGGCGCCGTAAGGGGTTTGTTGCAGGCGCGAGAGATTAAAGATGCTGCAGAAGTGGGATTTTTCAAGCTCAGGGCTGGGATTTTGCCGAAAGGATGAAATCGAGAAACTGCAGCGGCCGCCTCATCGTTTCTGAAAATCCCAGGATTCCTCGGTCTTGGTAGCTGTAGAGCAGCTGGTCGTCGCTATCCAGTAGGTAGGTGCCGCCCCGCTGGGTAATGAAGTCGTCTTTTGGAACGTAGGTGCGCCAGGCACCCAGCACCTCCACCATGTTGCGCAGTCGCACTGTGGCCAACTCGAAGGGCATCAGGAGCGCGGAGCGGTCGCCGCTGTAGCCGCGCCATACTTCCGCCAGGGTTCCTGGTGAGCCGACACCGGCACACATCAGCAGCAGAGCAGGCCAGGGTCCTCCTGGGGTGCGCAGTCCCTGGTAGAGCCCGAGGGCACGATGGAGGTCAGGTTCGGCATCCACCAGCAGGCGGTGGCGGGGGAAGCCGGTAAAAGCGCAGAACCGCTCGGCTCCGGCATCGGCCCCGATACCAATCGCCAAAAGCTCAATTCCTGCTGCCTCCAGCTGGGGCAGGGCAGGCACCAGGGCCTGGGCGTATTCGAGGCTGTCGAAATCTCCAAGCTGGGGAAGCAGCACCACCAACCGGCGCCGGCCTGAAGCCATGCCCGGCAGCCTGGCTAGGCGCTGTACCAGTGCTGCTGGTGCGTTCATTGAGCCACCGTAACCAGGCTGGGCCACCTGGCTGATGACTGATTGATTAGCTTCCCTGCGCGGTCAATGCCTCGAACTGCATGGGGCCCTTGCAAATCGTCTGGTTTAAGCGCGATCTGCGCAGCTTCGACCACCGGCCCTTGCTGGAGGCGTCGCTGCAGGGACCAGTGTTGCCGCTCTATGTGGTGGAGCCCGATCTGTGGCGGCAGCCAGATAGCTCCAGCCGGCAGTGGGACTTCTGCCGCGAATGCCTAGTCGAGCTGCGCGAAGCTTTGGCCAGCCTCGGTCAACCGCTTGTTGTGCGCATCGGCTCGGTGGAGCATGTACTGGAGCGGGCCCGCCGCCAGTTTGGTGTTGCTGGGTTGTGGAGCCACCAGGAAACGGGCAACGGCTGGACCTACGCCCGCGACCGGCGCGTCGCAGCCTGGGCTCGCCAGCACGGCATCGATTGGCAGGAGTTTCCACACTTTGGTGTGACACGGCGCCTTGCCCAGCGCACGGGCTGGGCCAAGCGCTGGGAGGAGCGCATGGCTGAAGAACTCACTACCGGGCCGGCACAGCTGACCCCGCTGGCAGGGCTCGACCCCGGGCCCATCCCCTTGGCGGCGGACCTGGGGCTGAAGCCCGATTCCTGCCCGGGGCGGCAACAGGGGGGACGAGTCCAGGGGCTGGAAACCCTTGCTTCCTTTTTGGATCAGCGCAGCCGCACCTACCAGGTGGGGCTGTCGAGCCCCAATACGGCCTATGCCAGCTGCTCGCGCCTTTCGCCCCATCTCAGCTGGGGCAGCTTGTCGCTGCGAGAGGTGGTGCAGCAAAACCGTTTACGCCGCCAAGCCCTCGCGGCGGCTACCTGGCGGCGCTCCCTGCAGCGCTTTGATGAGAGATTGCACTGGCATTGCCATTTCATCCAGAAGCTGGAAAGCCAGCCGAGCTTGGAATTCAGTGAGCTCCATCCCCTCACTGCTGGCCTGCGGGAGAGTGACAGCGATCGCCTGGCGGCTTGGGCGGAAGGACGCACGGGATTGCCTTTTGTGGATGCCTGCATGCGGGCGCTGAATGCAACGGGCTGGCTGAATTTCCGCATGCGGGCGATGCTGCTGTCGGTTGCCAGCTATCAGCTGTGGCTTCCCTGGCGCGAGAGCGGACTGCATCTTGCTCGCCAATTCGTCGACTACGAGCCCGGCATCCATTGGAGCCAGTGCCAGATGCAATCGGGCACCACCGGTATCAACACGATCCGCATTTACAACCCGCTTAAGCAGGGCCTGGACCACGATCCTGAGGGGTTGTTCATCCGCCACTGGGTGCCCGAGCTGGCTGCGGTGCCGGCGGTGTTCTTGCACCAGCCCTGGACGATGGATGCCGCCACCCAGCAGCGCGCCGGTTGCCGACTTGGCGCCGACTATCCCTCGCCAATTGTTGATTGGGCTGCTGCAGCGGCGACCGCCCGCGACCGGCTCTGGGCTTTGCGAGCTCAGCAGGGCTTCGCGGCTACGGCCGATGCAATACAGCAACGCCATGGTTCAAGGCGGTCCGGCTTGCGTGCTTCCAGCAGCAGGCGCCGGGGCAAGGCGCCCGTAGCCCAGCTCAGTCTCGATCTGATGGGAGACACCGGCTTAGGTGAGTGATGCTCTTATCCGGTTGCAATGCTGTCGAGCATTTCTCTTTGTTGGCGAGCACTCACGAAGCGGTGGGCCGCCATGGCGCCGCTCACAGCCACGGGCGGAACTCCGATGCCAGGGAATACCCCGGCACCGCAGAGAAATAGGTTTTCGAATGGAGTATCACCTCCTGGAAATGGGCCCTTATCTGCCGGCCAGGCGGGCCCGTAGCTTCCTCGTTTGACCCGCAGGTAGTGCTGGTGGGTGAGTGGCGTGCCCTGTAGTTCCAGCACTAGCCGCTCTCGCCAATCCGGGATTAGGGGATCAAGCACCTGATGAAACACCGCACAGCGTTCTGCTTTAAGAGCCTTGTATGCAGGGGTGCCCCGCTGCAGGTGTTCCCACAGGTGCCATGGTTCATTGGCCGGCGTGTAGCCGTGCAGTACATGGTGGCCTGGTGGTGCCAGATGCGGATCGAGCAGGGATGGCATCGACAACACCACCATGTTGCGATCCGCTGCGATGCCCCGTTGCCAATCTCCTACCCACACGTGATGCACAGGCAGGTGCTGGAGATCCTCTCCCCGCAGGCCGAGATGCCAGTGCAAAAAGCCATGACAGGCGGGAGTGTTTGATACTTTCTTGCCCCAGCTGCTAGGTATCTCGCGCGGATTGATTAGCGCCAAGGTGTCCCAGGGGCTGGCGTTGCTGATTACCCCCCGCCGGGCCCGAATCATGGAGCCGTCAAGTAGCCGCACCCCAACCGCGCGTTTGTGCTCAAGGCAGACTTCTGCTACTGGAGTGTTGGTATGCAGGCTGCCGCCATGGCGCT
This sequence comes from uncultured Cyanobium sp., assembly GCA_964551845.1. Taxonomy (GTDB): domain Bacteria; phylum Cyanobacteriota; class Cyanobacteriia; order PCC-6307; family Cyanobiaceae; genus Cyanobium_A. The sequence goes on along the minus strand of CAZKER010000039.1, from coordinate 3,560 downwards.
CCATTCCCCGTTGCAGGGCGGCCACCACGGCAGCGCTGCCTCCGAGTGGGTAGTCGAGGCAGGCTCCAGGTTCAAACCACTCGCCAAACAGGGTGGCCATTGCCGCTGCGCTGGTTTGATCCATCGGCAGTCCTGAGATCAGGAAGCAGAGCAGATCAACCCAATGGAGCAGGAAAGGATCACTGAGGTGACGCCTTGCCAGGGGGCCAAAGGCTCCACCTAATTTGGCAAGACTGCCCGCCTGGGCAAGTAGACCAAGGGCTTGCCCCCCGAGGGTTGTGGCCAGCCCCAGGCCCGGCCGTATTGCTAGCAGGGGCAAGGCACGTGCCGCCCGGCAGCTTGGTTCAAGCACCCGCATAAAGCGTGCCCATTCGTCGCTGGCGGCCGGCCCTCGCAGTTGGCGCACCACCTCGAGAAAGGGCTCGAGGCCTACTTCTACCCGCAGCTGTCCCTCTGGGAGCAGCAGCCCCCAGTCTCGGTAACTGGCTACAGGTACTGTTTCCCCTATGGCCCGTAGAACCTGCGCCAGGGGGTTGCTGCTTGGCCAGCGGCCTAGCCCAGACCAAAGGGAGGGACCAGATTCAAACTGGAGCCCTTGGCGGCTAAATCCATGGGCCGCTCCCCCAGGCACGCTGTGGGCCTCCAACACCAGCACCTCTAGCCCGTAGCGAGCCGCCAGGGCTCCGGCACACAAACCACCAAGGCCGCTGCCGATCACCACCAAGTCGACTTCCTGTCGCATTAGTCGCTCCGACACGCACCGCTGCGTGCATGGCAGAGGCTTTCCAGGCTGGGTCGTCCAGTGAGCCGCAGGCGCAGGTCTGCCCAGATGCCGTAGGCCATGTTGGTTAAGGGGCGCAGTAGGGGCCACTGGGTTGGGGCATAAAGCCAGCCCAGGCCGATTAGGGCGTAAGCGCGCCGGAACACCGCGACGTCGCGCAGCACGGCTCCACCTGCATCAATGGCGTGAATGCGCCCCATGGCTTGCCGATAGCTGATGCCTGCGTAGCTGTCTGGGTTGTAGTCGGCGCTATCGATGTCAACGAAAGCGAGCTTCAGCTGCTGGCCATGGCGCTCCCGGTCTTTGCGACCAAGCAGCTTCACCTCTCGCAGGCACAGGGGGCAGCCCCCGTCGTAAAGCAGGGTGAGGGCTGGGGTGTGGGCTTCGGTGAAATTTGGCTCGCTCAAGGTAGGGCTCACTTTTTGCGGCAGTAGTTACCGCCCACGTTCATCCAGCCCGATGGGCAGGCCTTGCCGTTGGTGGGCTGCACTGTGTAGTTCATCAGGCCCAAGGTGCTGCACTTGCCGTTGAGCATGTCTACATATCCCATTGGGCAAATATTGCCAATCTTTGGCACCTGTCGCTGGGCCTGGGCCGGTGGGGCAGCAAGGGCAAGGCCGGGCAACACAATCAGTAGGGGCAGTAGTAGGCGCATGGCAGTCACCCAGGTAAGTTGATCGACAACACCTAATGCTAGGCAGGTGTTGACGCCAGCCTTGCCCTCATGCTTCGCCAAAGCCTCGAGACCCTGCGGGTGGTGACCCCAGGCGAGGGGTTCACGGATCTCACCGGCCGGCTGAATGCCGCTTTAGCGGCCAGTGACATGCAGCAGGGGCTGCTGAACCTGGTTTGTCTGCATACCTCCTGCAGTCTCACCATCAACGAAAACGCCGATCCGCGTGTACTGCGCGATCTTTCCACCTATCTCCGGGCCCTGGTGCCGGAGGAGGGCATCCGTTCGGTTAGCGGCCGGGGTGAACTGCTCCCCTACGTGCATGCCGATGAGGGGGCAGATGACATGCCCGCCCACATCCGTACGGCGCTGACTACCAGCCAGCTGAGTCTCTCGTTTGAAGCGGGCCGCCTGCTGCTCGGCACCTGGCAGGCGGTCTATCTGTGGGAGCATCGCCGCCGCGGCAACGAGCGGCTATTAACGGTGCACCTATTGGGCTCTTAACGCTGCCCATTTATGAGAATGGAGTTATGAGCAATTCCTGCCCTATCTGCCGTACCCATGACAACAGCTCAGCGCGGGGCACCTACGAAATCGGCCGCGGATCGCTTTGGTTGTTGCGCCACCACCCTGATCCTGCCCCCCTAGTTGGCTGGCTGTTGCTCGACAGTTGCCGACACCTAGCTGGGCCAGCTGACTTCAGCGACCAAGAAGCTGCTACCTGGGGTCTAGCCGTGCACCAGGCCAGCGCCCTGGTGCGAGAACAAACCGGCTGCGACAGAGTGTATGCGATTGCTTTTGGGGAAGGGGCACCCCACTTACACCTGCACCTGATTCCGCGCTTTGCCAATGATCCACGCACTGCTGCCTGGTCGGTTGCGGATCATTACCGGGCAGTTGGCGCCGGTGAACGTGCTGCTGCTGCTCCGCAATCAGTGGCAAAGCTGGTAGCTAGGAGCAGAGCTCGCTTAGATCCCAATTTTCTTGGAGGGCCGTCAAGCCTGGAGTCGGTGTAGCGCCGCTGGAAACCAAGCTGATGAAATCGGTCTGCTGGAATCGTGCTCCTGGGTGTTTTCAGAGCGATTGCAACACTCGCAGCTTGCGCATCAGGGCAGCCATGGCACTGGTGCGGCGCGTCACCACATCCGCTTGCACCTGCATGCCAGGCCGCAGGGCGCAGCGCCGCTGCCGCTGCATCAGTTCGTTGCGATTCGGCTGCACCACCACCTGATAAGTTCCTGGACCTGCTGTGCCGTTGGCAGCTGACTGGGACTGCGAGGCGTCAGCGGCGATGGCGGTGACCCGACCTGGAAGCACGCCGAAGTCGGAATAGGGGCAGCCCTCCACGCGCATGTGGGTTGTTTGACCGGTGCGAATTGGTGTGATCTCACTGCCGGGCACCTGCACGTTCACTTGCAATGGCCCGGTGTTGGGGGCGATGGTGGCGATGACGTCTCCGGGCCTGAGCACTTGGCCTCGATGGCGGACTGCAATCTCGAGCAGTGAACCGGTGGCCGGTGCGCGCAGCACCGTGCTGGCGACGGCGCGATTTACTTCCGCTAGCTCTGTCTGGCGCAGGCTGATGGTCTTGTTCAGCTCCTCGACGCCACTGAGGGAGGCGCTGCCGCTCTGGCGCAGGCGGGCCTGTTCAACGTTCCCCAAGGCCCCCTGCTGAATCACTTGTTGATTGGCTTTTTGCAGTTCACTGCGGCTCAACTGCAGTTGCGCCCGCTTTTCGTCCACTAAGGCCCTGGCTACGGCGCCGCTCGCCATCAGGCTCTCGTAGCGATCCACCTCCTGCTGGTGGAAGGCAACGGTGGAACTGGCTTTGTCGACATCGCGGCGGCTGGCCTCCACTTGGGCACCAGCGAGCTGGGAGCTGGCTCCGGTTTGCAGGTTCAGAGCCTCCAGTTGCAGGCCTGCCTGCCTGCGTTGCAGTTCAAGCTTTAGGAGATCACCCTGCAGCTTGCGCTGCTGATCACGCCAGGGTCGGTCGTCGAGTCTGGCGATGGCCTAACCGGCCTGCACCATTTGGTTCGGTTTAACCAGCACCTCCAGCACTGTGCCGCCCCTTTCGCTCTGCACCACAGTGTTTTCGCCGGTAGG
>CAZKER010000038.1:0-16307 GCA_964551845.1 uncultured Cyanobium sp. | reverse complement strand
GCCGGGGCCGGGCTGCGCGGGAATGGTCACCAAACCAGAGTGCCGGTCGCTGGCCTGAAACCCGCTCAACCGCGGCACTCAAGCCTCCCTGAAATTGGTAGTAGTCGTCTGAATCCAGCAGGTCGTGTTCCCGGTTGTCCTGGTTGTGCAGCACAACCTGCACCCCTTTGAGTCGCTGCTCTAGACCGGCCCGGTCGGCCTGGGCTTCAATCCCGGTCTGTCCTGCGGTTCCAGCTTGGCCGTCGTAGCGCCAGCTGCTCCAGTTCAAGAAAGCTTCGCCCAGGTCTCCGCGCTCCTCCCAGTGGCCGCTGTCGATCAGGCCTTGCAGGCCCGCCCCGTAAGCACCTGGTGCCGATCCATAAACGCGGGCGCTTTGGCCTTCTCGCCGCCAGGCGGCAGCTAGAGGGTTGTCTGCCTCCGGCTCGGCTAAGGCGGCAACCAATTCGGTGGCTCGGTTTACCCAGGCCACTAGCTGGGGAAAGGCGTCGCGAAACAGGCCTGAGATACGCAGGGTCACATCTACCCGCGGACGACCCAGCAGGTTGAGTGGAATCACCTCCAGATCCACCATGCGGCGGGTGGGGCCATCCCAAATGGGGCGCACGCCGAGCAGGGCCAGGGCCTGGGCGATGTCTTCGCCGCCATTGCGCATTGTTGCCGTGCCCCACACAGACAGGGCCAAGATGCGTAGGTGCTCCCCCTGCTCCTGCAGATGCAGCTCCAGTAGTAATTCGGCGCTGCGGCGGCCCAGGTCCCAGGCGGCTTCGGTCGGCAGCCCACGCAGGTCGACGCTATAAAAATTCCGGCCTGTGGGCAGCAGATCAGGCCGGCCGCGGGTGGGGGCTCCTGAGGGTCCAGCGGCAATGCGCTGCCCCTCCAGGCCCCGCAGGAAGGCTTCGCGCTCGGCGCGACCGCAGGCCAGTAAGGGGGGCATCAGGGTCTGGCGGAGGTGCTGAAGGGCCTGCTGCACCCCTGGCTCATGGTCACGCCAAGGCTGTGCGGCCTGTGTTGGGCATTGGCTCGCACCGGCCAGTTCCTGCTCCACCAAGGCCAGTGCTTGCGCCTCCAGCAGGGCTACACCATCACCCACCAAGCGCGGCAGCGCCCCGCCAAAGGCAGCCTGGAGTCGTTGCTGGTCTTCCTGGCAAAGGCCCATGGCGTCTTCATCGCCCCAGGGGTCGAAGCTGAGCCGTAGATCCTGCGCCAGGGCCTGGGTGAGCCCGGGTTGCCCAGCCAACGGACAACGGGCCAAACAGAGCAGTAGCTCCGCCAGTCGACTTGGCTCGGGCAAGGTGCCGAAGGTGTGCAGTCCTAGGCGGATCTGGGCCTCCTTGAGCTCGCAGAGATAGCCATCTGCGGCATCGAGACGGCTATCAAGCTCCGCGGCGCTGCCGAGCGGCAGTTCCATGCTCTCTAGCTGCTGCGCCAGGGTCTGGCGCAGTGGACCGGCCCTTTCACTGCCGAGCTGGCATGCTTCCCAATATTCATCCAGCAGCACCTCAAGTCGCTGCAGCGCGCCATGTAGGCCAGCCCGTCCGAGCGGCGGCGTGAGGTGATCGAGAATCACCGCCTGGCTGCGTCGCTTTGCCTGGGATCCCTCGCCGGGGTCATTGACAATGAAGGGATAGAGGTGGGGTAGAGGCCCAAGGGCCCATTCCGGAAAACAACTCTCGGAGAGCCCCAATCCCTTGCCGGGCAACCATTCCAAATTGCCGTGCTTACCCACATGCACCACCGCATGGGCGCCGAACTCCTGCCGCAGCCAGAGGTATTGGGCCAGGTAGGCATGGGTTGGGGGCAGATCAGGACTGTGGTAACTGAGGGCCGGATCCCTGTCGTAGCCGCGGTCGGGCTGGATCAACACGCTCACGTGGCCGAGCTGCAGGCCGCGGATCGGAAAGCCGGTCGCGCCTCCCGCAGCCTTCACCAGGCCGCAATCACGATCCGGTGGACCCCACACCGCCTCCAGCTTTTGCCGGCCCTCGCTGGGGAGGCTTGTGTACCAGGACTGGTAACTGGCTAGGGGTAGCAGGGCCAGGGCGGGCCGATGGCCGCTTTCCGCATCGTTGCTGCGTCCAGCAAGCAGCATCTGGATCAGGTCCTCGCCATCGGCCGGCACCACGCCTTCCAGCTTGTAGCTAGCCCCGGCAAGCCACTGCAACATCAATGCCGTCGAGGCCGGAGTATCGAGGCCGACACCATTGGCGAGGCGGCTATTGCGGGTTGGGTAATTGGCTAGCACTAAGGCGATACGGCGCTCGGCGGCTGGGGTTTGGCGCAGGCGGATCCAATTAGCACTGAGCTGGGCGATCCAGGCCAGTCGTTCCGGATCAGGTTGATAGCGCTGCAGGGCCGAGGCCAGGCGCTCGCTGGCGCCCACCATCTCCTTGAAGGCGCCGATGCGGGTAGTGAGCCGTCCATCCAGCTCGGGCAGGACCACCTGCAGTGTCAGATCGGTAGGGCCCAGGCCGATACTGCTGGCCTGCCAGCGGCTGCGGGGCTGGCTACTGCAAAGCAGCTGCAGCACCGGCACGCCAAGCCGCTCCCACAGCGGCGCCCCCAGGCCGGCTTCCTCAAATTGCACCGAGGCAAATGAGGTGCTGCACAGCACGGCCTCAACCCCCTCCCGCTGCAACAGGTCGGCTACACCTCGCTGCACTGCCCCATCCCTTAAGCCGCTCACCCACAGCGCCCGCGGGCTCAGGCCTGCCTGGCGCAGGGCCAGCAGGGTGGCGTCCATCAGTCCCAGATCACCGGCCTGCAGCAAGGCTCGATAGGCGATCACACCAATGCGAGCGCCCGCCTCCTGGCGCCAGTCGTGGGGGAGTGGATCAGCGAGGGGCTCGGCGCTGGGAGTAGCTGGGGTCTCGCCTTCAATCAATGACTGCAGGGCCTGCAGCAGCTGGCGCAGGTTGGCGGGTCCCCCCTCCCGCAGGCAGCGGGCCAGGCCGATCGCCAGCCCAGGTGGGACTGTGCCCAGCTCCGCCAGAACCTCCTCCTCGTCGGCCGTGCCGGCTAGCACGAGCAATTGACGCTCTGGGGCTGAGGCGGCCCAGGCTTGGAGCTGCTCGAGGCCATAACTCCAGTGCCCCCTGCCCCCCAGTAGTCGCACAACCACCAGTCGGGCGTGGCGCACTGTGGAGCTGAGGTAGTGATCAATCTGGGCAGGGTGGTCCAGGGCCGCCAGATTCAATCCGCGCAGCTCCGCGCCAAGTAACTGGGGATCCCGTTCCAGCAATTGATCAATGGCCAGCAGGTCGGTGTCGGCGCTGCTAAGCAGCAGCACCGGCGCGGCTGGCTGCTCCACCAGGGCGCCGATATCGACCTCTGCTCCTCCCCCAGGTACCGATGCCAAGCGATGCATCACCCCATCCTGCTTGCTGCGGTGAGAAGATCGGGGCATCTCGGCCCCAGGCCGTCGCGCCAGCTCCGCCCGCTTCGCCCACACCATGCACCAGTTTCTGCCCTACGCCTGGTTCGGTGGCCGCTGTGTGCCCTTTGCGGAAGCCACCCTTTCCGTGGCCACCCACGCCCTCCACTACGGCACCGGCGCCTTTGGCGGCATGAGGGCCCTGCCTAACCCCAGCGACCCCGCTGAGATCCTGCTATTCCGCGCTGATCGCCACGTACGCCGGCTTAGCCAGAGCGCCCGGCTGTTGCTCACGGAGCTCCCCGAACAGACCATTCACGATGCAATCGTCACCTTCCTGCGGGCTAACAAACCCACCTGCCCTGTTTATCTGCGGCCCTTCGTCTACACCAGTGATTTAGGTATCGCACCGCGGCTGCACAACATCGAGACTGATTTTCTGATCTACGGGCTGGAGCTGGGCGACTATCTCTCCCCTGAGGGTGTGAGTTGCCGCATCTCCTCCTGGACCCGCCAGGAAGATCGCTCCCTACCCCTGCGCGGCAAGATCAGCGGCGCCTACATCACTAGTTCCCTGGCCAAGACGGAAGCTGTCAAAAGCGGTTTTGATGAGGCCCTGCTTCTCAATAGCCGCGGCAAAGTGAGTGAAGCCAGTGGCATGAACCTGTTCATCGTCCGAGATGGCGTATTGATCACCCCCGGGGTGGATCAGGACATTCTTGAGGGCATTACCCGTGCCAGCGTGCTGGAGCTAGCCCAGGCCATGGGCATTCCCACCCTTGAGCGTCCTGTCGACAAGAGCGAGCTGTTTGTGGCCGAGGAGGTGTTTCTCAGTGGCACTGCCGCCAAGGTCACCCCCGTGCGCCGAGTGGAAAGCACCGACTTGCCTGGCCATCGGCCCGTGATGACAGCGATTCGTGAGCGCCTAACGGCAATCACGGAAGGCCGAGATCCCACCTATGACAATTGGGTAACACGGATACGCGTGGACGGTTGAGCGACATGACTGCAGCTGTAGCACCTCAGGTGGTTCAACGGATGGGCTTTCTGGAGCGCCTGCATGGGCCTGAGCGCCCTGTTCTGGTGTTTGACGGGGCTACAGGCACCTCGTTGCAGCTGATGGACCTGGGCCCCGATGATTTCGGCGGCGCCGCCCTTGAGGGCTGCAACGAAAACCTTGTATTCACGCGCCCCGATGCGGTGCAAGCAGTCCACCGCCAGTTTCTGGAGGCGGGCTGCGATGTGATTGAAACCGACACCTTCGGAGCCACCTCGCTGGTGCTGGCCGAATACGACATTGCCGACCAGACCTTTGCTCTCAATAAACGGGCAGCAGAGCTAGCCCGGGAGATAGCCGCTGCCTACTCCACGCCGGAGAAGCCTCGCTTCGTTGCCGGCTCGATGGGGCCGACCACCAAGTTGCCGACCTTGGGCCACATCGACTTCGACACGATGAAGGCTTCATTTGCGGAGCAGGCCGAGGGTCTGCTGGCAGGAGATGTCGACCTGTTTATCGTTGAGACCTGCCAAGACGTGCTGCAGATCAAAGCGGCGTTGCAGGGCATCGAGGACGCCTTCGCTAAGACCGGCCAGCGCCGGCCTTTGATGGTGAGTGTGACGATGGAGACCACCGGCACGATGTTGGTCGGCTCTGATATTGCTGCTGTGGTGGCGATCCTGGAGCCGTTCCCGATTGATGTACTGGGGCTCAACTGCGCTACGGGCCCGGAGCAGATGAAGGAACACATCCGTTATCTAAGTGAGCACAGTCCGTTTGTAGTGAGCTGTATTCCTAATGCTGGCCTGCCAGAAAACATCGGTGGTGTAGCCCACTACCGCTTGACACCGCTCGAGATGAAGATGCAGTTGCTGCACTTCGTTGAAGATCTAGGCGTGCAGGTGATCGGTGGCTGCTGCGGCACCACCCCAGCCCACATCGCCGCCTTGGCCGAGTTGGCAGCTGAGCTACGGCCGGCTGCCCGCCCGGTGCGCATCCCCCAGACCCAGCACGCGCGCCCCCTGCTGCAGGGTGAGCCTGCTGCTGCCTCGATCTACAGCACTACGCCGTACCACCAGGACAATTCCTTCCTGATCATTGGTGAACGGCTTAACGCCAGCGGCAGTAAGAAAGTGCGCGAGCTGCTTGCTGAGGAGGATTGGGATGGCCTAGTGGGTGTGGCCCGCGGTCAAGTCAAGGAGAACGCCCACGTGCTCGACGTCAACGTCGATTACGTCGGTCGCGATGGTGAGCGGGATATGCACGAGCTGGTGAGTCGTCTTGTCACCAACGTCAACCTGCCGCTGATGCTCGATTCCACCGAGTGGCAAAAGATGGAGGCTGGTCTCAAGGTAGCCGGCGGCAAGTGCATCCTCAATTCCACCAACTATGAAGACGGCGACGAGCGCTTCTTCAAGGTGCTTGAGCTTGCCAAGGCCTACGGAGCTGGTGTGGTGGTGGGCACCATCGATGAAGAGGGCATGGCACGCACAGCGGATCGCAAGTTCGCAATCGCCCAGCGCGCCTACCGCGATGCAGTGGAGTTTGGGATTCCTGCCCACGAGATCTTCTACGACCCATTAGCACTGCCAATCTCCACTGGCATCGAGGAAGACCGACTTAACGGCGCTGCCACGATCGAAGCAATTCGCCGAATCCGCACTGATCTACCAGGGGTGCACGTTGTGTTGGGCGTCAGCAACGTGAGTTTCGGCCTGTCTCCGGCGGCCCGCATCGTGCTCAATTCGGTGTTTCTGCACGACTGCTGCGAAGCCGGCATGGATGCGGCGATCATTAGCCCTGCCAAGATTCTGCCCCTGGCAAAGATCAGTCCAGAGCATCAGCAGATATGCCGAGATCTGATCTATGACCGGCGTCGCTTCGAGACGAACGAGCCTGGATCTATCTGCAGCTACGACCCGCTCACAGTGCTCACCACCATGTTTGAAGGGGTGAGTGCCAAAGAGGCCAGGGCCTCTGGTCCCTCTCTCGCCGACCTGAAAGTGGAGGAGCGGCTCAAGCAGCACATCATTGATGGAGAGCGAATCGGTCTCGATGCCTCACTCAACGAGGCCCTTGCTACTTACCCGCCTCTGCAGATCATCAACACGTTCCTGCTCGACGGCATGAAGGTGGTTGGCGAACTCTTCGGCTCAGGCCAGATGCAGTTGCCCTTCGTTCTGCAGAGCGCCGAAACCATGAAGGCGGCGGTAGCCCATCTTGAGCCGCACATGGAAACAGCCGAGGGAGAAAGCTCAGCCAAGGGTAAATTCCTGATCGCCACCGTTAAAGGCGATGTGCATGATATTGGTAAAAATCTTGTAGATATTATTCTTACAAATAATGGCTATGAGGTTGTCAATCTAGGCATCAAGCAGAGCTGCGAGGCGATCATCGAAGCCCAACAGCAGCATCAGGCGGACTGCATCGCCATGAGTGGTCTGCTGGTGAAGTCGACGGCCTTCATGAAGGACAACCTGGAAGCCTTCAATGAGGCTGGTATTGCTGTTCCGGTGATATTAGGCGGAGCCGCTCTTACTCCCAGGTTTGTTAATGGCGATTGTCGTGCCGCCTATCGCGGTCAGGTTGTTTATGGCCGTGATGCTTTTGCTGACCTGCGTTTTATGGATGCCCTGATGGAGGCGAAGGCAGCTGATTCCTGGGACAACCTGCAGGGCTTCCTTGGACCAATTCCGGAAGGTCTTGGCTTAGCTGACCCGGAGGCTCCAGCGCCAAAGCCTGCCGATCCTTGTGTCGAAAATGCACCGTCAGCTCCGACGACTGCGGCAACCGTTGCAAGCAGCGTTGAGCCAAATGATCAGCGCTCCTCGGCCGTAGCTGAAGAGCCTGCCCTAGTGCCACCTTTCTGGGGTGGCAGGGTTTTAACTGAGCAGGAGATCGATCTGCAGGAGGTGTTTGCCTACCTCGATCGCAGCGCCCTGTTTGCTGGCCAGTGGCAGCTCCGCAAGACCCAGCAGCAGAGCCGCGACGACTACGAGGCGATGCTGGCCGAGAAGGCGGAGCCCGTGCTGCAGCAGTGGATGGGGCGCTGCCTTGAAGAGCGCCTTCTGTCGCCCCGGGTGGCCTATGGCTATTTCCCCTGTGGCCGTAGTGGCAATGCAGTGGTGTTGTTCGATCCAGCCCAGCAAAATCAGCAATTGGGGCGCTTTGAGTTGCCCCGGCAGCGCTCCGGCAATCGCTACTGCATCGCCGATTTCTACCGAGATCTTTCGATCGGAGCCAATGGCTCTGTATTGCCAACTGATGTGTTGCCGATGCAGGCCGTGACCATGGGTGAGGGGGCTACCACCTTTGCCCAGCAGCTGTTTAAAGCCGATCAATACACCGATTACCTCTATTTCCATGGCCTGGGGGTCCAGATGGCTGAAGCGCTGGCCGAATGGGTGCACGCCCGCATTAGGCGGGAGCTTGGTTTTGCCGATCCGGCTGCGATGCCCTTGCGAGATGTGCTGGCCCAGCGCTATCGCGGTAGCCGCTACTCCTTTGGCTATCCCGCCTGCCCAAACGTTGCCGATTCCCGCCAGCAGCTCGCCTGGCTCGGTGCCGAGCGGATTGGTCTGTCCATGGATGAGAGCGACCAACTCGAACCAGAGCAGAGCACCACTGCCCTGGTGGCCCTGCATAGCCAAGCCCGTTACTTCTCGGCCTGAGCAGGGGGGCAACAGCTTCTAACCTGGCCAATCACCTTGCAAAACGGCCATGGCCATTGCCGGACCTGGCGGCGTTGATGCCGCAATTGCCTCGGGTATCGACCTTGATGGCACCCCGATACCCGACGAAATGGTTGCCCTCTACACGGAGGTGATGGATCTGGAAAGCCAGCGGGCCCGCAGCGGGGTCAAAAAGTCGATGCGCAATCGCATCGTTAAGACTGGCTCCAAGCACTTTGACCAAGCCACTCTTGATGCCCGTCTCCAGGCCGCTGGTTGGGAAGGGTTGAAAGCCAAGGAGATAGCCTTTTTTTACCCCTGAGGTTTAGCTGCACATCTCTTCGAGGGTGCTGATCACCTCTTGCTGAAACTCCTCCAAGTCGGAGGAGTCACTCAGATCTAAGCCTTCGCCAGCGGCGTTCTGAGTGAGTTCCTGGAAGTGGAAGGCACCTTCGCCATGGGCGAGGAACTCCATGGCGGAAGGCTCACCACTTTCTTTGTACGCGTCGCAGAGGGCCAGAAAGGCCGCATCTTCGGTGAATTCCCAGCTCATGAAGGGGGCCGCGCTGAAAGACAGGATGAACGCGCTCATCGACCTTTAACGCCTACCCCCCGGAATCCGTCAACTACCTAGGCCCACTTTGTTCGGCTGTGTTGCCTTTGGCAAACCTTTGAAGCCTGCTTCCCGACCAGTGCTGCAGCCTCCGGAATGCCTGGCCAGACTGGCGGGACTCCTTTTTGTGGACCCTGCCCCGTGAACGATTCGAGCCAGCCAGCCCCCGCTTCACTAAACGTGCTGGGGGAGCCGCTGGTGGTGTGTGGCTGCCAACCGATGACCGGTTGGTTCCGCGACGGTCATTGCCGCACAAACGCTTCTGACCTGGGCCGTCACAGCGTCTGCTGCGTGGTTACCGATGCTTTTCTGCGCTACAGCCAGGCCCAAGGCAACGACCTGAGCACTCCGGCGCCCGCCTACGGCTTCCCCGGGCTCAAGCCCGGAGACCATTGGTGCGTATGTGCGCCTCGCTGGCTGGAGGCCTACGAGGACGGCATGGCACCGCCGGTGCGCTTGGAGGCCACGGAGGATTCCGCCCTGGAAGTGATTTCCCTGACACTCCTGCAGGCCAACGCCGCCTGATTCCAGGGCTACCAAGCTATTTGCTGGCCATCCCAGGCCCAGAACTGCCCGGTTTGCTGCGGCCCAAGCCCCGCCAGAACGTTGACCAGCTGCTGAGCAGCCCGCCCAGGGCTGAACAACCGCTCGGGGGGAACACCGGCCTGGAAGGGGGCTGAGAGGGCCGTGGCAGTGGTTCCGGGGTGGAGCAGGCTCACACACCCATTTGGCTTTCTGCGAGCCCATTCCAGGGCCAGGGTGCGCAGCATCTGATTTTGGGCAGCCTTTGCGGCCCGGTAGGCATACCAGCCGCCGAGTTGGTTGTCGCCAATGCTCCCCACCCGGGCCGAGAGGCTGGCGAAATGGAATGGGTCCTCGGGGGTAAGAAGGGCTTCGATCGCCTGGGCTAGCAGGAGGGGCGCAAAGGCATTCACCGCAAAACTGCGCTCTAGGGCCTGGCGATTCACCTGGTTGAGCCGCTTTTCAGGCTGGAGCATGGGCCCATGCAGCAGGCCGGCCGTATTGATCACCAGCCGCAAGGGTGGCCACTTTTGCAGGCTTGGCGCCAATGCGGCCAGGCTGGCATCCTCGGTGAGCTCAAGTGGCACGTACTTGACATCGCGCCAGAAGGGATCCTGTGGCGACCGCCAGTCGCGGCGCGAGGCCCCCACTAGCTGCAGCCTTGGGGCAATTCGGCCCAGCTCCTGGAGCAGGGCCTGGCCGATACCGCCACAACCCACCACTAGGCCGGTGCCCTGCCAATCCTGCCAGGGCGAAGCTGAGGTCATTGCCACAAAATCCCAGAGCTGAAGCCGCATCTAAGCGCCTGTCGCATGATGGCAACGCCTACCTGCCTACTGCTTCGGAGTCGATGGGCATTCGCATTGCCGTGTTGGGCCTAGGGGCCTGGGGGCAAACCCTGCTTGAACGCTGGCGTCAGCAAGGACACATCGTGATGGGTTGGTCCCGGCGGGCTGGCAGCAGTCCGGTAGACCTGCTTGCCAACCAGGATCTGGTGGTTTCGGCGGTTGCCATGGCAGGGGTCCAGCCCCTGGCTGAGCAGCTGGCTCCCCATTGGCCCGCCGGACTGCCGCTGCTGAGCTGCAGCAAGGGGCTGGATCTCCAGCACCTGGCAACTGCCACCCAGCTCTGGTCAAACCAGTTGGCTGATGCTCCTTTGCTGGTGCTGAGTGGGCCGAATCTGGCAACCGAGGTGCGCCAAGGGTTGCCCGCGGCCAGCGTGATCGCCGCTGCTGATCCGGCTCTAGCCCGCCGGTTTCAGCAACAGCTCAGCGACAATTCGCTGCGCCTTTACACAAACACAGATCCGATTGGCACCGAGGCTGCAGGTGCCCTCAAAAATGTTATGGCCGTTGCCGCCGGCATCTCCGATGGTCTGGCGCTGGGTGCGAACGCCAAGGCCTCGCTGCTGTGCAGGGGTCTGGCCGAGATTGGCGTGGTGTTGGAGGGTTTAGGCGGTGCCACCAGCACTCTCTACGGCCTGGCCGGGCTGGGTGATCTATTGGCGACTGCCAACAGCAGCCTCAGCCGCAACTATCGCTGCGGCGTACTGCTAGCCGAGGGCTGCAGCGAACAGCAGGCAAGCGAGCGCATTTCAGCAACCGTTGAGGGGCCACGTACGGCTCGTGCAGCCCTGCAGCTGGCAAACCGCCAGGGCTGGCATCTGCCGATCTGTGAGCAGGTTGTGCAGGTGCTCGAAGGGCACAGCACCCCTGCCGCTGCAGTTCGGGCCCTGATGGAGCGTGATCTGCGGCCCGAGTGGGGGCAGTCGTGAGCATCCTGGGGCCAGCCGCAGCCCAGCTTGTCTCTCGGCCAGCGGTAATGGTGGAAGCCTTTGCTGAAGGACCCTGTTGCGGCAACGGCGCAGCCGTGGTGCATCTGGACCAGCCGATGGGGGATGGAGTTCTGCAGGCCATCGCCCGCAGTCTCAACCAGTCTGAGACAGCTTTTTTGCTGCAACAGCAGGGCCTTTGGACCCTGCGTTGGTTCACCCCCAGCTGTGAAGTGCCCCTCTGTGGCCATGCCACCCTTGCCGCCCTGCTGGCCCTTGGCCACTGGCAGCAGTTGGCTCCAGGGCATGGGTTGGAGCTGTTTACCCGCAGCGGCCCCCTGGCGGTAGCTCTGGACGCAAGCGGCTGCTCGGGGCACCTCGTGCTGCCCAGCGCGGGGCTGCTGCCAGCAGAGCCATCGCCACCACTAATCCGGCTGCTGCAGGAACGCCTTGGGGCCTCACCCCTGGCCTACTGGAGCTCAGCCCTCGGCTACCGGGTGGCCCTGTTGCCCCCGAAGGTGCCGCTGCCCCAGTTGCCCGGTTTGGCCTTGGAGCTGCAGGGTCCTGATCGGGCCGGACTGGTGTTGATGCAGGCCCTCGAGACGGCAGCGATTGGCGTTCGTCCCAGCGTGCTTGGACGGCCAGCGGACTACCAGCTGCGCTTCTTTGCGCCTGGACTGGGCATCGATGAGGATCCGGTAACCGGCTCAGCCCACGCTTTGGTAGCCCCATATTGGCTGCATTGCCTCGGTCGCAACTCCGTTGTTGGCTGGCAATGCTCGCCGCGACCGGGGGGCATGGTGTGCGAAAGCGCTTCTTCAGGCATGATCCGCCTGAGCGGTTCGGGCCATCTTCTGTGGAACGGCACATTGTGGGTGCACGCCGATGGCTCCGGACGCGAGTCCTGGGCTTCCCTGGTCGACTGCGCCTGAACCCAGCACTACGCCTTTACGGTTTATTGAGCCGGCGGCTGATGCTGGCTGGGCCGATGGCCTTGGTGGCTGTGGCTGTTGGGTTTGCGGCCCAGGGCCTGGCACCCCGCCCCTATGGGGCCGCCCAGGGCGAATTGCTGGATGCCCTTATCGATACGCCGCCCCCGGCGCAAGACACCACTACCGCGGCAGAGCAACTGCGCCGCCTGGAGTCGCGCCGGGCGCCCCCCCAAATGGCAGCTCCAGCCAGTTTGGGCCTGGCTGAGCCCGAAGCGGGTCCCGGCATCGACCTGGAAATCCGCGTCGCCCTGCTCACCGCCGGCGCAAGCCCTGAGCTATCAGCCAACGGGGATTGGCAGGTTGTCAGCCGCGATGGCCAGCTGCTCCAGCAGGGCGGTGCCGGCAACCCCGTGAACCTCGGCGAACTTTGGCTCCAGGGCCCGGAAGCCTGGCTGCAGACCAGCAGCGGCTCGCTTCTCGTCAATGGCAGACCCTATGGGGGGCGACTGCGCCTTATCCCGGAAAGTGGCGGGCTCAGAGTGGTGAATCACGTTGGCCTGGAGACCTACATCGGCGCCGTGGTGGGAGCCGAGATGCCCAGCAGCTGGTCGATGGAGGCTCTGCGGGCACAGGCAGTAGCGGCCCGCTCCTACGCCCTCGCCCATATGGCTCGTCCAGCCAACCGCCACTGGCACCTGGGTGACACCACCCGCTGGCAGGCTTACAAGGGTCTTTCCAGCAGCAACGAGCGCACCCGCCAGGCCGCCGCCAGCACCGCCGGCATGATCCTGAGTTATCAGGGTGGCATCGTGGAGAGCCTCTATGCCGCCAATCGCCAGATATCGCTGGAGGCCCACGGCCATCTGGGGGCGAGCATGAGCCAGCACGGGGCCCAGGACCTGGCCCAACAGGGCTATCGCTACAACCAGATTCTTGGTCACTACTACCAGGGTGCCTCCCTGGCACGCCTCAAGGCCGGTGCGAGCTGAACGCATCTGGCAGCGGGCGCTGCAGTTATCCAGTCATGCCCAGGCCAGCGGCGCTCTGGTGCCCCTGGCTACCGAGGTCCTCGTAGCCCCTCAGCACGAGCCATTTGTGTTGCGGCGCTTGCTCAGCACCACACCCAAGCACCTACGCCGTGGTGGCCCCAAGCCCAACCCCTTTTTGCCCTGGGAACGGGCCCTTGAAGTGGACCAGCTCGACAGCGGCCATGTGGTGCTGCTGAATAAATATCCAGTGCAGGCTGGCCATCTGCTGTTGATCTCCGCGACCTGGCAGCCCCAATCAGGCTGGCTATCAGCAGACGACTGGCGGGGGGTTGCCCACCTGGCCGGTGATACGGGTGGCCTGTGGTTTTTCAACAGCTGTGCCGCTTCTGGTGCTAGCCAACCTCACCGGCATCTGCAGCTGTTGCCCCGCCGAGCTGGAGAAGCCAGCACGCCTCTGGCCACGGAGATCGAGCGACAACTCGCCATGCTCGATCCCGCCTGGCCCTGGGCCTATCGGCTCAGCCGCCGCGTCGATCCCCTGGGGGCCACCGATCTACCAGCTCTTTATTTAGAGCATGCCGAGCAGCTGGGCCTTGGTCATCCCCACTACGACCCCCAACCCAGGCACCCCTACAACCTGCTCTTTGACGACGACTGGCTGCTCACAGTGCGGCGCACCCAGGAACATTGCGCTGGATTCAGCCTCAATGCCCTGGCCTTTGCCGGCTATCTGTTGGCCACGGAAAGCTCAGATATCGAGCTGCTTGAGCGAGAGGGACCCTGGTCGTTGCTGCGGGCGGTTGCCGCCGCCCCGATTGCTCCGCCATGACAGACATTCCGTAATTTTTCGGTTGTGGGATGGGGCCTTGCTGGGGCTGGTTGGAAAGGAAGGGAGCCAAACCCTTGCCTAACCAACTACACCCCATGACTCATTCGATCAAAGCCAAACCCCTCACTCGCCGGGCTCTGCAGCAGCGCAACCAGCGGGTAAACCAGTACTGCGGTCTGGTGAACCCGATTGCCGTCCACTACTGCCGCCGCTGCCCGGAGCCACTCGATGACCTGGTGCAAGTGGGCCTCATGGGCCTGCTGAGGGCCGCCGAGCTGTACCAACCGCAAATAAATACTCCCTTCGAGGCCTTCGCCCGGCCCCATATCCGAGGCGCAATCCTTCATTACTTGCGGGATTCGGCCCTAGCAGTGCGGTTACCGCGTCGGCAAATGGAACTGCACGACAAGCTGCGCCAATTGAAAGCCAGCTGGAGCGGCTGCCACGGGCAGGAACCAAGCGCCGAAGATCTGCGTCTAGCTCTGGGACTCAGCCCCGATCAGTGGCAAGACCTGCTGAGGGGTCAGGCGATGGCGCGGCCCATGGACCTGGAGACACGAGTCGATGGATCGCTGCTATACGAAGGCATCGGTAGCAGGACTCGGGAAGCTGATTCACCAGGAAATGGGGATTGGGAGCAGCAAGCGGTTCAGGTGAGTGAGCAGCTGGCCCTCCTTGAGCCCGAACTACGACGTGTAATCCAGAAGGTGGTGCTGTCGGGTTGGACCTATCGGCGCACTGCAGCCTTGCTCCAGGTGAGTCCGATGACGGTTCAACGCCGGCTGAAGCAAGGACTGGCCCAGCTGCGGTCAGCAATCAATGGAGAAACGGCCGACGCAATCAGCCGCCAGCAGCGCCAGCATCCCTCTCCATCTGTCGCTCCAGCGTGCTGATCGAAGCGTTGACGGCTGCCAACTGGCGCTCCACGCCGTCTCTCCAGAACTGCAGCATGCGTAGCTTGCGCTCTTGGTGGCGTCTCCAGCTGCCATGACCGCTCTCGTCGCCGCTGCCACAGCAGCCCAGGGGGGGAAGCATGAGAAAGTAGAAAAGGTCTTGATGGTTCTAGCGAGCTTGAAGGGCATATCGAGTGTCGTGTTTCTTCCCCAGCGATGGCCCTGAAACGACCTCCGGCCAGTTCCATACAAACCACCATCGCCGGCTCTAGATCAGGTTTCTCAACCAACAGCATCCAGTCACCTGCTGGAGCCTGGGGCAACCCCCTCACACAAAACTCCCAAATTTCCAGATTCCTGTTGCGGCCGATCCCCCTGCTGTTTGCTGCTGCCATGGGTGCATCCCTAGGCCTTCTGCAGACCCTGCCAGCTGCCGCCTACGTGGCTCTGATGGCAGGGCAACAGGCCAGACCCCTAAACGGCAGCTTCAACAAGGTGCCCGTGTTGCACTCCAACCAGCCGGAAGAGGTTGAGGGGCCAGGGATCTTGATCAACACAGCGCCGGGATATGCCTACGCCGAAGAAACCGGCCAGCCCCTGCGCAATGCCGAGTTCACCTTCAACGGTGAGTTTGGGGTGCACATGCACCACAAGTATTTTCCTGCCAACCGCCGTCAGCTATCTCGTTCAGCCCGACGACCTGAGCTCACGCTGGGGCTGATTCTGATCAACCCTGGCCTACGACCAGTTCACATCAGATTCGAAAACGGCGCCGTTCGCAACAGCTTTGAGGCCCCTTATTTGGTGAACCACAAAATGGGAGTCAGGCCTTTGGGTCCCCGCCCCTGGAACACTGGACCGGGAGATGCCACGGCGGTACAGGTTCTGCGCGGTCGCCTAGATCCCAAGCTCAACCAGGAGATCACTATCCCGGCCCGCAGTCGCACAGTCCTATACCAGACCCAGCTGCCTGCGCTCGGCATTGCCAATGCCCTGCTGAAGGGACGCAGTGATGGACCTTTCCAGATGGCTGTGGTAGCTGCCAAGGAACCCAATAGTGATCTAGATCTGATTTCCGTATTGGATCAGGGCCGGCTGGCTCCAGGCAGGGTTTATCTAAAACGTATTGCTGACATCAAAAACCGGCGCATTTTTTCCCGGGTGGGAGGGGTCGCGCTTGGAGATGCCTATCAAGCCACACTTAGCCACAACCTTGCCCAGCAAGGACCACTGCACTTTCCCCTAACCAGCACCAACCGCCACAATTTCGGCACCCGCGAGATTCAGGTGAACCCCCTCGCTAGTCGCATGGTCGACTCATCACTAGACAATGTCGGTACCTACGGGGTTCGATTTGATATTGATCTGAATCTCAAGGGTTCGGGCCCCTATGAGCTGGTGCTCAGCCACCCCACAGCCCCAGGCAGTGGCAAACCCTTCACAGCCTTCCGTGGCTCCCTACAGGTACGCACACCGGATGGGCTCCAAGAGATGCACGTCGGCATGCGATCCGGCCAAAGCCTGCCCCTCACCACCTTGAACCTGCGAGACGGACTTTCAAACCCGGTCCGAGTCAGCCTGGTCTACCCAGCCGATGCCACTCCTGGTCACCTGCTCAGCATCGTGCCGTCAAGCCAGGTCGCCATGGTTCAGGAGCGAGAGCGGCAGCTTGAGCTGGCCCGCAATTCTGTCGCTCCAGCAGCGATGACGCCCCCCCTCT
>CAZKER010000037.1:0-1624 GCA_964551845.1 uncultured Cyanobium sp. | reverse complement strand
GCGTTGAGGGTGAGCAGCACCGGCACCGAGGTGATCACGTTGCGCAGCAGGTAGCGACGCAGGATCCAGATCGGGCCGGCGCCAAGCGACTGGGCCGCCTCCACAAACAGCTCGGCCTTCACCTGGGCCGTTTGGTTGCGCACAACGCGGAAGTACTGGGGGATGTAGACGACGCAAAGGGCGGCGGCGGCATTGGGCAGGCCGCGGCCCAGCAAGAAGGCCAGCACCACGGAAAGCAGCAGCACCGGCAGGGTGTAGAGGGTGTCCATCAACAGCACCAGCAGCCGATCCACCCAGCCGCCCAGGTAGCCGCTCACCATGCCCAGCGGCACACCGATCAGCAGGGCGATCACCAGGGCCAGCAGCACCACCTGCAGGGCCACCCCACTACCGGCAAGGGTGCGCACGCAAACGTCGCGGCCGAGACGATCGGTGCCGCACCAGTGAGCCAGCGAGGGCTGGGCATAGATGGGGTTTTGCAGCCCGGCATTGGGATCGGGAAGCAAGCCCGCGTGCACAAGCACGGGCGTCAGCAGCGCCACTAGGGCATAAGTCACCACAATTACTAGGCCCCAGCGAGCCATGCGAGCCGAGAGGGTGGTGGCGTGGCGAAGGGCTAAGCCTGCAAACACAGAAGGGGCGGCTGCGAGCCGGCGGTGGCGGTGGGCACCAGTTGAGCAGAGATGGGGGTGAGGCGCCACGCGGCCAAATCTGGAAAAACCGCGGCGCCACGCTCCGGCCTCTGCCGTGCCCCCCGCCATCACCGGCTCGATCCGCCCAGCGCAACCGGTCCTGGGCCAGCAAGAACTTGAAGCGTTGCGCCAAGAATCTGTGACCCGCAGCGCTACCGCTACGGCATCGGACAACAGGTGGACACTCCCGGACAGGTAGTGGGCCTTCTACCGACGGGGAATCCGTGTTGGCACCTGACATAAGAGCGTCATGGACGACTTCAGCCCATTGGATGCATTAGGCCGAACCGCACGGGGAGACGCCTCCTCCCAGCAATATCTCAGAATGTCTTTAGCTGAGAGCACATGACAAACGCGCGCGAAGTGCCAAATTGACGAAGAGTCACAGCTTCGCAACATGCGCACCCCTAGCGTCCGAGACCTTAAAGGATTCCCAATCACAGCTCTAATAGAGAAGCGTAAGAAGCCAGACGAAGCCGATCAAGGCTTTACTCTCGCGGAATTAATGATCGTCATCGTGATTGTGGGGATTCTAAGTGCAGTGGCAATACCACAGTTCATGAGGCAAACCAAAAAAGCCGTCGCCACAGAAGCAGTATCTCAAGCAAGCGCAATTACAAAGCTTGCTGCGGCATACAACCTTGAGACACCCATCAAAAATGCTGACGCAACCTGCACCACTTACATGGAAATCCCGCAAACAAGCAAGAAGTTCAGCTATTCCTGCAGCGGCAGCGCATCAGAATTTGTCGTAACAGCAGTAGGCGCAGCAGGGGAAAATAGCGAAGGGATCAAAGTCGTGCAATCCAGCAACTTAGAGTCCGGAGCCATTGGAAAGCCTGCCATTAGTGGCATCTAAATAGTGGCGTTTAAACACAACGCCGCGGGGCCAGATTCGCACCGCCAACCCAGACCTTTCGCCCTTGCTCGCT
>CAZKER010000036.1:0-13568 GCA_964551845.1 uncultured Cyanobium sp. | reverse complement strand
CTGCATATCTCTCCTGCTTGGCTAATCACCATGGCCAGCGCAGGGTGCAGCCAGCTGTATCGCAAGGAACACTTTGATTAGACGTTACGAGGGGATCGCTCCGTCCTGGCAAATAGCGGAGCTAGCGCAGCCAAGAGAGGTGGTGGGCCATAGGGCTGGCGAGCACTCCCCCTGGTCTGCCCCGGCAGGGTCGTTCGCCAGCACAGCCATGGGGCCGCCACCCTCCTTTCCCTCCCGCTCCAGCCCAGCCCCACATACACCGGCTGAAACCACTGCATCCGGCGGCTCTGGCGTTTCTCTCCATGCAGAACGGTGTGCCAGTGGCTTCGTCGCCAGTGGGGCCGGCGCGTGGTGCTGCTGCTGATGCTGCTCGGGCTGCCCGGTGAGGGCGCCCTGGTGGCGCGATCAAGCCGGAAGTCCTTGCTGATCCAGACGGGGCCCTGGGGCTTCACGGCGCCGGTGTCGTCCGCACCGCCAGCCGAGAAGCCCTTGCGGCTTGGCACCTTGGCTGCGGGGCCTGTGGTGAACAGTTCCGGCTGATAGAGCTGCACCAGCAGGGCGTTGATCGCCAGGCCCTCCATGCGCTGGTTGGTGCTCTGCACCGCCTGCTCATCCCACTCGTAAGCCGGATGGCTGATGTCATCGCCCGTGGGTTGGCGATCACCGATCTGGGCAAAGGAATGGCGGGTGAGGTAGCTGCTGGATATCGAGGTGTGGCGAGGGGGATC
Source organism: uncultured Cyanobium sp. (assembly GCA_964551845.1). Lineage (GTDB taxonomy): Bacteria > Cyanobacteriota > Cyanobacteriia > PCC-6307 > Cyanobiaceae > Cyanobium_A. The sequence continues at coordinate 12,840 of CAZKER010000036.1, read as the reverse complement.
GATGATCGTGCCCTGCCGCATCGCCATGCTACGTACACTGAGATTGGATTTGACGTTGTCCTTAATGACGTCTTCAGCGAAGCACTAGATCTGCTCGCATAGCTCTTGCTGAGCTAGAGGGTGACGGAAGGTCAGGATCGTCGTTTGATATTGAGTCCGGTCACTGAAGGGAACCTCGAATTTTCAGAAACCTACGCAATATCCATTGAAATGAAAAAGCCGCCAGGGAGGTGGCAATGTATGGGAGCTGATATCAAATCTTGTCTAAAGCGGTAAAAACGGTTGGCTTTTCACCATGATATATATGCATAGATAGAAATGATAGAAGAGCGCTGGAGATAGCGGAAAAGTTTAAAGAAAGATTCATGAAGCCCAGCCAGGCTTCGCTTCCCTCAAGTCCCATTTTTTGTCAGCTTCCCGCCCATTGACATGGTCATGCGTCCAAGAACATACTCTACGCATGCGCTCATTGATGATTTGATGCGATTCAGCTCTTTGGCCGCCTCACTAAGAGGACTATTGCGCGTTTCTTTCTCATAGATCAGGCTTTCGTAGCCACCGAGGCTCAACTAATTTACGAAGCATTCGCTGGGACATGAAGAATCCACCCAGATAGAGTTACGCTTGTTTATACCGTGCCAATCAGGTTGATGGCTGCTCAATCCGATTATCGTCTGAAATTGGTAATCGAAGTTATGCTAAAAACACCTCGAAGATTTCCTCGCTTGCTCCAGCCTTGCCAGGCCTCTCTCGAAAGAAGTCGACAGCTGCGGCATCTGGGATTGAGTTGATCACGCCAAGGCCGACAAATTCCTCCAAGGATCGCCTGTTGATTACCTGGTTTTAATCCTCTTGACCGCTAAAACTCTTTGCTGTGCGTCCCAGAAGCCTTTTTGGCCCAGGGCTCACGCGAATTAAGTGACCTGATAATAGTTTTAATATTGCTTCGATCTTCTGCAGTTTAGATTTGTCGAGGTGCCCAATATAAAAATTTGGACGCCGATGGCTGGTGAGCACTCGCCGCCATCGGCACTCGACAGCGTCAGCCCTGCCAGGTCTGAACCACTGCGCTGGTTAGGGCGCCAGGTTCTACGCCGGGGAGGTGCACCTGCTGGGCGTTGAAATCGAGCAGCACACTGGCGCCGCCCGGGGATGCCACCACCCGGGCCTGCTGGCCTTCTGCCCAGAAGCCCCTGAGGTCGAGGAAGTCCTGGCGGGGATCGAAACCGCTGACGGTGAGCTGGCGACCCCAGGCGTAACCGAGCTGGAAGCGCTCGGCGATGGTGGCGTTGGCGGCGATAGAGCTGGTGGTGGCCTCCACAGCGATGGTGCTGCTGGGCAGGGGGGGAGCTCCCCCGGTGAGCCCACCGGCGATCAGCGGATCGGTGCCGTAGTCGCCCCAGATGGCACTGAAGCTACCGTCGGCAGCTGCGGTGCCGTTGTGGGTGTTGGCCAGCTGGCCGAGGGGCCCTGCCTTGTCGCGGGCGATCGACCACATCGAGAGCATGCCGAGGCTCTTCTCACGGGCGAAGTCCTCCAGCAGCTGGGCGTCGGTGGTGGTGAATACCTCGCTGGTGATGTCGTTTACGCCGATCATCGGCGTTACGCCGAGCTGGTTCCAGCCGAAGCCGAGAGCAAAGCTGCGATGGAGCTCGCTGAGCTGGCTGAAGCTGGCGTTGGCGGCATCGATGGCGTACTGGCCCATGGTCTTCAGGGCCGGCGGTGCGGCGCCGTTGCCGTAATTCATGGTCATGATGTTGACGCCATCAAGCTTCACTCCCGCCGCTAGGGCCTGACGCACCACCTCCAGGCCGTTGGCTGTAAGGCCCTGAGGTATCACGGGCAGGGTGTACCAGATCTCTAGGGCGGGATGGCTCTGCTGCAGCAGCTTCAAGGCGCCGGCCAGCAGCTGGTTAGACGCCCGGTTGGCGAGGGCGGCACCTTCGATATCGAAGTCGATGCGGTTCAGAGCGAGAGTGTCCACCACCTGGCGGTAGAGGTTGGCCAGGTCGTTGGCGGTGGCGCCTCTGGCCGCCAGCTTCTGGGCCAGGCTCACACCGGCAGCCCCACCGAAGGACACCATCACGTCACCCCCCAGCGCGCGCAGCTGGTTGATCTCCTGCCTTAACGCGATGGCCTGGCTATGGGTGCTGCTGAGGGTGAGGGCCTGTAGGCCGGCCCAGGCCGCATCGCCGGAGGGGGTGGCCTGGATGAAGCCGAGGGTGAAGAGACCCACCCCATGCTGGCGGGCCAGGCCATCGAGGTCGGGCACCGGATAGAGGCCCATGTCCACGTAGGGCGCGAAGAACTGCTCGCCCCAGAGGGCATCGGCGCTATTGCCGGAGTTGATGCCGCCGGGCGGCAGGGGGGTGGTGCCGTTGCCGGGAGTTGGAGTTGGAGGTGGCGTGGGAGTCGGCTCAGGCGTGGAGCCGCCGCCGCTGCTACTGCCGGCGAGCAGCACCTCGCTGGAGCTGAGGCTCCCCAGCCGGGTGCCGGCCGGCAGGGCACCCTGCACGTAGGAACGGCTGGCCCGGTTGGGCTGCAGGGTGGTGCCCCAACGGGGAGGACGAAGGGTGATCAGCCATGTGCCATCGGCCTGCTGGCTCTGTTGCAGGGAGAAGTTGCTCACCTGGCGCAGGGCAAAGCGGCTGGTGAAGCTGACGCTCCACTGGCTCATGGGTTTGGCGGAGGTGTTGGTAAGCAGGATCTCTCCGCCGAAGGAGCCGTTCCACTGCTTGGAGAGACGCAGGTCGACGAGGATTCCTGATGAGGTTGTGATCGCCACGAAGCTGGGTGAGTGGAAGGGCCTCCATCCTTCGCCGTCCCACCGCACCGCCGCATCCTGCGAATGAAGGATTTCGGCCCTTAGCCCGGGCCTGAGGGCAGGTAGCCCAGGCGCAGGCCGGTCACGGCGGCAGCGGTGCGGTCGACCACCTGGAGCTTGGCCAGGATGTGCTGAACGTGGTCGCGGGCGGTGACCTCGGCGATCTGGAGCCGTTCACCGATCCGCCGGTTGGTGCAGCCTTCCGCCACCAGGGCGAGGATCTCCACTTCGCGGGCAGTGAGTTCGGCGCTGGCCGGGCCATCGGCGTAAAGCACGGCCTGGCAGTCGCTATCGAGGTAGACCCCGCCGGCGGCTAGGTGGGTGAGGGCCTCGAGCACCACGCCGCGGCCCACGTTGCGTTGGCTGATCACCCCCTGCACCCCCACGGCCAGGGCGTCTCGGATGGCCACTCGATGGGGGGTGCCAAGGCTCAGCAACACGGTGGGTGGAGAGGGGCGGCGCAGCACCTCCCGCAGCATCGGCAGGGCAGGACCATCCCCCAGGAACTCCTGACAGAGCAGCAACACATCACCGGCCTCCGCCGGCAGCAGGGCCAGGCCGTCGGCCCCTCGCCGGCAGATCCCGAGCAGCCGCTGGGGCGGCTCACCATCTGGGCTGTCGAGCAGCTGGGCCAGCATCAGCAGGCCGTAGGGTAACTTGCCGGTGCATAGCAGCAGACGCCAGTGACTGAGCTGGATGCCCACCGCCCGTCTGCGGTGCAGCAGCTCTTCCGGGCTGGGCAGGGCGGGGTCGCTTTCGCGGGGGGGCTCCATGCAGCGCAGAGGCTGAGAAGGCCCCCATCTTGGCGGAGTGGCGGATGCTGGGAACACTGTCCAGGTGTAAGCGCCGCCTCGCCGATCGGGTGATGCGCGCCAATGCCCAGGGTCTGCCCCGCATGGATGCGGTGATGTACCTCAGCAGCGCCCTGGAGGCCTATCGCTCCCTGGACCCCGAGGCTCAGAAGCAACTGCTGGCGGAAGTTGCAGCGGTGGGGCAAAAGGGCCTGGCGATCAACAACCCAGACCAGAAGCACCAGCTGCGGCTGTATCAGGGCGGCGCCACCGTCTCAGCCCTGCAGGTGGCCTGCATCCTCTATGTGGGTGTGCAGCTGCTGCTGCCTGGGCAGGACGCGGGGGTGGATTTTGCGCGGGAGTACGAGTTGGCCAAGGGGATGGCGGGGGGCTGAGGGATGGGCGGAGGACTGATCAGAGGTTCAACTTGCTAACAAGCCGCTGAGAAAGATCTGAGCGGGTGATGGCCTGCGGGAAGTGTCAGGACCTCGAGCTGCTCCACCTTCTAAGTGCGATGGAGGTCTATTCGCCTGAGCCGGTTGCCCAACCGCCGTGATGAGACGGTCAGATCCTTGTGTGAGATGCAGTGGTCGATCGCGCGTTGCACAGCCGTTCCTGCAAAGGGGTATCAACCTCACAGGTTCTGCCAGCGCGTCAGATGGCCTAAGGGTCTCTCAGGCAGGCAGGCAGATAGTGGTTGAGCCTGGTTGTGGTGAATCAGCAGGGCAGCATCAAGACCCCAATAACGCCGTGCATTCCAACCGTTCTTGGCTTGCATCGCGCCGCTGCAGACGCAGTGTGATCATGCTGGCAAGGTGTTCGGCGTCATCGGCCACGCCGCAGAAGCGGGCCGAGCCCCAGGTGTGCAGCCAGGGCAGGCCAAGGAAATAGAGACCCGGGCTCTGGGTCATGCCGCGGTCATGGGCCGGATGACCGGAGCCGTCAAACACAGGCACGTCGATCCAGTGGAAATCGCTGCTGTAGCCGGTGCACCAGATCACAGCCGCAAGAGGCTGGGACCGCAGGTCGAGACCCGGATCCTCGCCCGGTCCGGGCTGCCAGCAAGGCGAATAGGCAGCTTCTTCCGGGGCCTCGATGCCCTCCTTAGCGATCCAGTTGTCGATGCTGGTTCGGATTCGGCAGTACACCGCATCGGCCTGGTCGAGGTTGGTCGCCAGGTCATCGCCAAAACGGATCTGATCGGCCGTGATCGAGCGGAGTCTTCCATGCAGATGCATCCCCTCCAAAGCGCGAGTCCGCAGGTCAATCTCCCGGCCCCCATCACGTCCCGTGAGGTAGTGGTTGGTTTTAGTGCGCACGGCTCGCGGATCCGGATGCTGACCGATCGGCATGGAGTAATAACCCATGCGATCCAGCCAATCCACCGTGTCCTTGCCGCGATAGCGCCGGGGTGAGCGTGGCGCGGACCCTACGCTCAGATGAACTTCACGGCCTTCGAGGAACAGATCTTCCGCAATCTGGGCGCCTGATTGGCCACTACCGACCACCAGAACCGGACCTTCTGGCAGGGATGCGGAACACCGGTACTCACGGGCATCGAGCTGCAGCGTTGATGAAGGTAGACGCGGTGATTCCAGATGCCGGCGAGGAGCGTGATAGCCACCCGTGGCCACCACAACATGATCGGCAAGAATCTCTCCCTCAGTTGTAAATAAGCGGTAGCCAGTGCCGTTGTGCACGAGCCGTTCGACGCTCACACCCTCACGAACATCAGCGCCGACAAACGCGGCGAAGCTCTGCAGATAGGCAACGATCTCGGACTTCACCATGAACCCGTCAGGGTCGGGGCCGTCATAAGGAAAATCCGGCAGACGGCACTGCCAATTGGGGGTTACCAAGCAGAAAGAATCCCAGCGCTGCTGATCCCAGGCGTAACCCACCCTGTTCTTTTCGAGCACCACTGGTGTGACGCCTCGCTTCTTAAGTGCATGAGCAACAGAAAGTCCTGCCTGGCCACCACCTACAACCACAACACTGTGGTGCCGAGCCTGAGAGTATCCGTTCAAAGCGGCAGCAACTTCAACTTTTTATCCTCAACGCATTCACTGTTGAGGTCTGTATCGATGCGCACGAAACCGCTTAATGCAACATGAGTCTCAGCGAATAAGCACGTTTGGTGGCATCGGCGACATTTGTGCCCCACCTCACAAGGCAATGCTCAGCCCGCACCTGTCCTCAAATTCACTCATGCCTGCTGTCAGCCGTCCTGCAAACGAGCCGGGCGATTTTCTGGTTGATTACGAGGAGAAGGTCTTTCCCGACGTCAAAGCCGAACCGGGCGAGAAAGCACTGATCACTTTTCACACGGTGGCCTTCGAGGGCTCGATCGGCCTGGTGAACCTGCTCCAGGCAAGTCGCTTGATTAACAAGGGATTTGAAACATCGATTCTCCTTTACGGCCCTGGTGTCACGCTTGGCGTTCAGCGCGGTTTCCCGAAGCTTGGTGATGCAGCCTTCGATGGCCATCTCAACTTCAATGCACGTCTGCAGAAGTTCATGGATCAGGGCGGCAAGGTGTATGCCTGCCGGTTTGCATTGCAGGCTCTTTACGGCCATGGCGAAGGTGCTCTGATGTCTGGAATCCGGCCCGTCAACCCACTCGATGTTCTCGACATCGTGTTGATGCACCGCAAGGAGAATGCCTTCATTCTCGACACCTGGACCCTCTGATTCACTGCGCCTTCTGCCGAAATGGTCAACACGATCAAGGTTGCTGCAGCTCAGATCCGCCCGGTTTTGTTCAGCCTTAAAGGCTCAGTTCAGCGGGTGCTGTCGGCCATGGAAGAAGCGGCAGGCGAAGGGGTGGAACTGATCGTTTTCCCCGAGACGTTTCTCCCCTATTACCCGTACTTCTCGTTCGTCGAGCCAGCCGTGCTGATGGGACGCTCCCATCTAGCGCTTTACGAGCAGGCTGTCACTGTCACTGGTCCAGCAACGGATGCCATTGCTGCTGCAGCACGTCAATACGGCATGCACGTCTTGCTGGGAATCAACGAACGCGATGGCGGCAGTCTCTACAACACCCAGCTTTTAATCGATGGCAACGGCGAAATCGTGCTCAAACGCCGCAAGATCACACCCACCTACCACGAGCGGATGGTGTGGGGGCAGGGGGACGGGGCGGGATTGAAGGTTGTTTCCACCAGCCTCGGCAAGGTGGGTGCTCTCGCCTGCTGGGAGCACTACAACCCGCTGGCGCGCTTCTCCCTGATGGCCCAGGGCGAGGAGATTCATTGCGCTCAGTTCCCGGGCTCTCTGGTGGGTCCGATCTTCAGCGAACAGACGGCCGTCACCATGCGGCATCACGCGCTGGAGGCCGGCTGCTTTGTGATCTGCTCCACAGCCTGGCTTGACCCCGACGACTACAGCACCATTACGCCCGATACCTCTCTGCACAAGGCGTTTCAGGGTGGTTGCCACACAGCTGTGATCAGCCCCGAGGGGCGCTACTTGGCTGGTCCACTGCCAGATGGCGAAGGGCTCGCCATCGCCGAACTGGATCGTGCCTTGATCACCAAACGCAAGCGAATGATGGACAGCGTGGGGCATTACAGCCGCCCTGATCTGCTGAGCCTTCGCATCAATCACACAGCCGCTGCACAGGTTTCTGCCATGGGAATGGCTGTTGAGCCGCTCGATGCAACGGAGTTGATGACCTTCAACCAGGAGATGAGTGATGTCTGAACTGGGTCGCTTGATCACGGAACTGCAGGTGCATGGCGTTGCCGACCCTTCACTCCCTGGCAACAAAGGCCGGCGTGGAGGCGCCGGTCCATCCGATCACCGAGCTATCACTATCGATGGCGCCACCGTGATGGTGCCCGTTTACAACGCGGCATCGAAGGCCTCCCCTTACAGCTTGGAGGCCGATCCACAGGGCGGCATCGCACTCGCCAGCCGTGCCGGTGAGGCCGTGAGTTCCGTCGCTGTAACGAGCGAACCCTCCTTCTACAGCCTCTTCACGGCCGACGGCACCCCCTATCGATCCATCGCGCTCCTGCACGGGCGAGATGTATTGGCCACCACCCTGCTTCAGACCTGCATTCGCTTCCGCGATCGAACCGACTCCTGCCAGTTCTGCGCCATCGAGCAATCCCTTGAAGATTCCCGCACGATTGTCCGCAAGACACCAGAGCAGATCGCGGAGGTCGCAGAAGCCGCCGTTCGGTTGGATGGCATCAAGCAGCTCGTGATGACAACCGGCACTCCGAACAGCGATGACCGGGGTGCGCGACTGATGGCGGAAACCGCCATGGCTGTGAAAAAGCTGGTGGATATTCCCATCCAGGCGCAGTGCGAACCACCTGAAGATCCGATCTGGTACTCGCGCATGAAGCAGGCCGGTGTCGACAGCCTTGGCATGCATTTAGAAGTGGTCGAGCCAGAGGTACGGCGCCGGATTCTGCCTGGCAAATCCGAGATCACCCTCGACGACTACTACCGCGCCTTCGAGCAGGCTGTGGTGGTCTTTGGTCGCGGCCAGGTTTCCACCTACCTGTTGGCCGGACTCGGCGATAGCGCCGAGTCCCTGATCACCTGCAGCAAAAAGCTGATTGAGCTGGGGGTTTACCCCTTTGTGGTTCCTTTCGTACCGATCTCGGGGACGCCCCTCGAGGACCACCCCGCTCCATCCACCGACTTCATGGTGGAGATCTACTCCGCAGTTGCGACCCGGCTCAGGGAGTCGGATATCAGCTCTGAAGCCATGGCCGCCGGATGTGCGAAGTGCGGCGCTTGTTCAGCTCTGTCGTTGTTTGAAACCGATCGTTGACTTCCATGTTCTTCATCGATCCCAGTAGCCATGACATCGGCCGAAGCCCCAGTTCAGCTCCGGCCTCGTTTACTCCCTCGGTGCGTTGGGGCATCGGCATCGACGCCGATGATTTCCGTCTCTCCCCAACGGCAAGCTCTGATCGCTTTTCGTTTCACCTGCTGAGGAATAGATCCTCCTTGATAGATGGGTACTGGCAACTGCGCAGTGAGATCTTCTGCGAAGAGCAGCACCTTTTTGAAACCAGCGATCTCGATGAGCTCGACGAACGCGCTTATCCGATCGCAGCCGTGCACCACGGGGAAAACCATGGCGGCCAAGTGGTCGGCGTTGTGCGGATCGTGGAGCAGAGCCCCCGTCTCTGGTACGGAGGTCGCCTCGGCGTTCATCACGCCTTTCGCCGCCACAACCAGATCGGCAAAGGGTTGATCTGGAAAGCGGTCACGACGGCCAATGGCTGGGGTTGCGATCGTTTTCTGGCCACCGTGCAGATCCAGAACGTGCGGTTCTTCCAAAGGCTGCACTGGTCATCCATCGATGAATTGGAGATTCAAGGAATCCGTCATCACCTGATGGAGGCTGATCTGCCCTACTACCTGCCTTCAGGAGAGCGGCGTCCCTGCAGCATGCAGGTGGCATGAGCACTGTTGAGCACCCCGTTCTGGCAGACCAGCTCAGGGCCCTCAGTGGTCTGCAGTCGAAACGCGACATCCAGGCAGCGGCAGCTGTCTTCGCCCACCAACCCTTCCCTGAGCTTGGTGTCGCTGCCCTGCTTGGCGACGACGCAGCCCTGCTGCCGGCACAGCGCGGTGGTCTGCTGCTGGCCTGTGAAGGGATGCACCCGGATCTGGTGGATGAAGACCCCTGGTTCGCGGGCTGGAGTGCTGTGCTGGTGAACCTCAGCGACATCGCCGCCATGGGAGGCCGGCCACTGGCTCTGATCAACAGCATCTGGAGCGTGGGGGAACAGGCGGCCGCCCCGCTTCTGAAGGGGATGCGTTTCGCCTGTGACAAATTTTCGATTCCGATGGTGGGTGGCCATACCAATAGCCACAGCCCCTACACGGCGCTGTCCGTTGCTGTGTTGGGTGTTGCCGAGGGACCGGTTCTCTCGGCACGCTCTGCGCAGGCGGGCGATGCCCTGGTGCTATTGATCGATGGCGACGGCAGCTTCTATCGCCACTACCCCTTCTGGGATGCGGCCACCAGCGCTGATCCCAAGCGCCTGCAGACCCAACTGAGCCTGCTACCCCAACTAAGCCAGGCCGGGATCACGCGAGCCGCTAAGGACATCAGCATGGGCGGCCTTGTGGGCACTGCTGCCATGTTCTGCGAGGCCAGTGGACTGGGCATCGAGATCGCTCGGGATGCCGTGGAGCGGCCCACTGGAGTTGATGAGCTGGCGTGGCTCAGCTGCTTTCCCAGCTTTGGCTTCCTGTTGGCAGTTCCATCAGACAGGCTCTCGGATCTCCAAAGGCTGATGCAGCCCTACAGCAATCTGATTAACTGCCAGATCGGCCAGTTCAGCCAAGAGATCACCGGCGTATGGCTAATCAGCGAAGGACAAAACGAACAGGTTTGGAATGCCGCAACACCACTCACAGGCTTCAGTGCGGCCATGAGCACTTAGCCGCCTTTACCCGCACTGCAGAACGCAGTCTTCACTCCCACAGAAGCTAACAAAAGCAAACCACTCTCATGCCCGAAGTTGTACTGCAGCTGTGCTGGCCTGATGGCGATGCCAGCAGTTTCTATTCCCCATCCACGGTGATTTATGACTTTTTCAAACCCGGCGACACCATGAGCATCGCCGAGCTGGAGCAGAAGGCTCTTGCCGCCTTGGAAGAGGCCTCTGAGCGTGTGCGAGCGCGCTATGGCTTTGCCTGCACCCGCACCGATGAGGAGGCAGTGAAGCTGAAGAAAAAGATCGCCAAATACAGCGCTAGCGAGAATGTTCGCATCAGCGCCCTTAATACCTGATTACAGCGAAACAACTCCTTCAGTACACAACCATGACCAGCAAGCCTCCTTTTCCTCCATTCACGCTTGAAACCGCCATCCAGAAAGCTCGGATGGCTGAAAATGCCTGGAATGGCCGTGATCCTCAGGCCGTTGCCATGGCCTATACAGAAGACAGCCGCTGGAGAAACCGCAGCGAATTCATCCAGGGCCGCGACCAGATTCTCAAGTTTCTAACGCGTAAATGGGCCAAGGAACTTGATTACAGGCTAATCAAAGAGGTGTGGGCGTACACCGACAACCGTATTGCTGTGCGTTTCCAGTATGAATGGCACGATGACTCCGGTGATTTTTTTCGCTCCCACGGCAACGAAAACTGGGAGTTCTCGGAAACTGGACTGATGCAACGCCGCGAAGCAAGTATCAACGATGTGCCCATTCAAGAAAGCGAAAGGCTGTTCACATGGGGAGATGGGCCGCGACCTGAGAACTTCCCTGGTCTGACAGAGCTTGGGCTCTGATGCTTCCTCTGTAATGGCTGCCTCCCTGCCAATTCAGACCATGGGACAGCTGCGTCTGTTCATGCAGCACCATGTGTTTGCCGTTTGGGATTTCATGTTGCTGCTGAAAGCTCTCCAGCAGCAGCTGGCTCCCTCGGGGTCTCCATGGCTGCCCTCGCCGCATCCGCGTGCCGCCAGTTTGATCAATCAGCTGATTGCGGAAGAGGAATGCGACTGTCTGCCGGTTCAACTAGGTGGCCCTTGTTATCTGAGTCACTTTGAAATTTATCTTCTGGCTATGGAGGAGGTTGGCGCTGATACGGCTCCGATCAAAGCCGTACTCCAACTTGTCACCAGTAATGGGTTGGAGGCCGCACTGAAACACCCGGCGATCCCACAGCCATCACAACGCTTCATGGCTGCCACCCAGGTGGTTATCAGGTCCTCCAAGGCTCACCTGCTTGCAGCAGCCTTCTGCTACGGACGGGAGCAACTCGTATCCGGTCTGTTTAGGGAACTACGTGATCAATTGGTGGGGGCCTCCCTGCATGCACCAATTCTGCTCTGGTACCTTGAGCGTCACATTGCCTTGGATGGCGACAGCCATGGCCCCTTAGCCGAAGGCATAGTCATTGAGCTTTGCAAACACCAACCCTTGAAGCTCGACGAAGTCGCCGCTTTAAGGACCCGTGTTGAACAGGAACGAGCAACATTCTGGGCTGACATTACTTGGACCCTAGAGTCATCGACCAGCGAGCCACAGCTCACCATCGACGAGCACATTTACATGTCCATGACGTGAAAATAGTCGCTAATTTATTCCCCAGTCAGCTGCTGCACTGTTGACTTGTTGGCCTTAGACCTGACGATCCGCTCTGACACACGACTACCTTCGGACTCCGGCCGACTTCATCTACACCAAGAGCAAATCCCATCTACTTAATCAATGCCTGGCGGGAACACCTCGGCGGATCGGCCGCGCCTGCGGCTTGAGCGGCGGCGGGATCTGCAGTTGCTGGTCGACCCAGTGGGCAGCAAGGGCCGCCAGCAGGGTGCCTGTGTCGCCGTGGATGCGGAGCATGGCGTTGGCTGAAAGTGCTGCCCCCAGCTTGATCGGGCCGGCCCGCTACGCCAGCGCAGAAGGCGACAGGGCCGCGCAACCAATGGCACAACCGCGGCCATCAAAAGCACCAGTTCAAGCTCCGGGAATGCATGTCAGTCCGCGCTGCTGCCTAGCAGCTCGAGATCTGCGCCATGCCGGTGTCAAATGCGGCTGTGTTCCTAGCAGTCGGTTGCCGAATGGTTAATCCAGCCGACGAGCACCGTCTGGGCATCGAGCAGCCGGGTGGCTTGGGTGGTCATGGATGGAACTCCAGATCAAAGGGGGACAAATCAGTTGGCGCGGGCAGGCGTATTGCGTTGCCCAGCAGGCGGCGCTTGGGGCAGCACCAGCGGCATGGGCGCGACGTTGTAGAGGCGTGCCGCTGCCTTGCGGTTGCAGACGGCAAAGCCCACGTACCAATCCACCCGAGTGCGGAACACCGGTGCGTCATGCACCTCCCCGAAATCACGCACCGCAATGCCATACCGGCCCTCAAACGGCCCCTGCAGCCCGCCGGTTCGTCGTAACCGAGTACGGCATGGCCCTCGGCGTCCTCCTCCACCAGCAGGATTTCGATCCCCTCGAAATAGTGGCGGCCGTCGATCACCTCATACAGCTCGCCGCCGGCCTGACGGGAGGCGGTACTGATCTGGCGGCGGGCGGCCTTACTGGCGATCAGCACCTTGTCGCCGCCGTAGCCGATCACGCTGTCACTCAATGCCTCAAGCGCCAGCAGGTTGAGGGTGCTCCACCGTTGTCGATTGTTTGATCGTCTCCTGGTGCCAGGCGCTTGCTCAGCCCGTTGAAGGCCCTCGGATCAAAGGTGTCATCGCCATTGATGATCGCGGCCTCCAAGGTGAGGCGCATGGAGC
>CAZKER010000035.1:0-7374 GCA_964551845.1 uncultured Cyanobium sp. | reverse complement strand
CCCTCGACTGTTAGAACGAAATCGGCCTCACTGTAGCCGGGAACATTGGCGAATCCGCGGGGGGCAGTGGTAGTCGCCAGGCTGAATGCTGCCTTGTCGTCAAGGAAGCCGTTCCCCGTAGTAGCCAGGACAAAATCACTTACATTCAAGCCACCTCCGGCCGCGAAGATGTCGTTGGCGGCGAGATAGCTATCCTTCACATACACCTGCTCGCCGGTGATCTTATTAATCGCCACCAACTGGGGCATGCCGTCTGGACCGAGGATCGCCAAACCATTGGCATCGAATGCCACAAGGGGTACATCGGCCACATCCTTGTCATGCAGGATCAGGCCAACATTTGCGGCATTAGCCTTGATCTGCGCCCAATTGGCCATGCCGCCAAACAGTTCACCATTGATGGCAACGCCTGCATTGGCCAGGCGGCCCGTGGTGAGGTCGGTGAGGGTGGCTTCAAGGGCATCATTGCCTAAAGCGGTTTGCCATTCGGTTTCGCTTAGGTACTCACGAAGGAATAGGGTGCGGCTTCGATCGGAGCCATAATTCTGGCTCATGTCAACAGGCGGGGAGATCTGGTTGAAGCTCTCAGCCCGAGCCGGAGTAAGGGTGAGGGTGTATGCCCCTTGGCCAACCCCAGGAGTCAACGACGCGATTACACCTGTTGTTTGAGAAGCATCATTAATTTGCGTGATTAAATCTTGGGCATCACTGGCGTAAATCTCAATAATACGGTTGTTGAGAACTAATGTGCCTTCGTAGGCAAAATAACTGTCTACATCCTTGATGTCACTTGTTGTTGTGCTTAGCGGTGCCCAAGAGACAAAGTCCGCTGTGTTGTCTGCATTGATTCCCAGCTTCGCCAGCAAGGCGTCGGTAGAGCCAACTCCGATCGTGACGTTGACTGTGTTGGTGCGGGAGCCAGTGATTGATGGGTCAGTACCAGCGCGCAGGTACAGGCTGTCACTGGGGAGAAGCTCTATCTTTACTTGGCCGTCTACACCCTTTTTAAAAAAGTCCAGGCCATGGCTGAAGAATTGGCCGAATTGGCTTAGCCAGTTGCTATAGGCAAGCGGATTAATGCCACCATCAGCAGGACCGATTCGCCCGGTGGGGTTGTCTTGTTCGAGGAGCTCTTGCTTCTCGGCATAGAAGGGATCATTCGGATCCAGAGCCTGGAAGCCGATCGGATTGCTGACGTCGGAGATCAGGTTGCTGATCGTTCGCGGGTTCAGCGAATCGACTACCCTTCCGGTGGTTGCTTTTGGTGGCAGGGCAACGCCACTGTTGTTCACGCGAACGGTGTTGCCAATGGCAAACGTGGTGCCGCGGGTGGAGTTGGCAAATGGTCCAGATATAACGTCATTCTTGAAGGGCGACGTCAGCCGGTTAAAGCTGATCCGCTTAAATAGGGTATCGGCTGAGCCAAAGAGGAAGCCAGGGGCAGCAGGGTTTGTGGTGTTATTGCCGATACCTTGGACGTTGCGAATCCCGGTGGGTCCTAGTGGTGCTAATCCTCCCAGCTCCTCAGGTAGCCAGGTTGATTGTGACCTCGACAGCAGAAAGCGAAGGTCCTGAAGGGAGAAAACGGGCATTGGTAAAAGCTTTTTGGTGTGCAGACTGTCTCAGCTAATGCCTGAACTTGCGTCCCTAGCATGCCAAGTGACAGCATATGAATATCCATATCCAAACTACATGCACAAGAGTGGCTCCGTGGCTCCCTTGTGACACTTATGCAAACTGAAACACTCTGATGCAGGCAGGAGCGCATTGATGCAGGTTGATACTCACTTAAGAAAGCTGGTACGAGCTTGTGCGAGCCGCCAATCTTCGCTTCCACCTTGTGAATCTGTTGAAAATCTGAAAGTTTCGTGCTTACCTGCCGTAGACGATTGAAAATAATTGGTTAGCATCCCGCTATATCGTGACAGCTGACCCACGCCCCCTAGATGTGATTACGGGTCTTCAGCCTGATACCGAAGTGTCTCTCGTGCGCGTCGAAGTGATTGACGATCAAAGTGTCACTGCAGCCCCACAGCGCGACGTGTTGTCCGTTGTTGCTCTTGGGCAAGTTGTTGAGCTGGCTGCTGAGCGCTTGGTTCGTCTCCGGGATGTTGAGCGCGAACTGGAGGATTCTCGGGCGACTTGCTTGCAGTTGCAGTCTGAATGTGAGCTTTTGCGCAACGAGCTAAGCCGCATCGAAGCAGTGCTCTCTCAAGTCAGCGGACTGCAAAGACGGTTGCAGGATGTGCTTGATCTGCCGTAGCTGGCCTTTTTAGCCTGTGCTCGAGTTGAGTTTGAGTAATTCCAATAGTTACTAACTTACCGTTAATGCTTCCGGATCAGGTGCTCGGCTTTGAGATGTCTACGTGGAGTAAGGGATAAGCCCTGCTGGGTCCCTTGTCTGGGCGGGCTGCGCTTCGCCCATGCCCCTGTCTGCACCAATAGAAATGCTAGTTTTGTGCAAATTATAGCTTGCCGGTTTTGTGATTGATTTTATTTGTTGGCGAGTTGTTCTCGCTGGCATACGCTCGTGCGCCCTTTTCTTCTCCTCGCTGATTTAGTAATGAGCTTGCTTTCTGTATTCCTATTCACTCTCGGTGATCGACGCATTATCAGGTTGTTCCTGCGAGCTTGTGCTGCGGCTAAATGAGCCTCTGGGCTTTGCGCAACAACGAAGCACGTCCCATTCCCGTTAGTCTTGATCCCAGCGTGGCTCCAGGCTTCCAGGTGTGGATGCTTTCCCCTATGGCTTGGCTTTGAAACCCGATTCCAAAGCTTGCCGGGCTTGTTTGCTGTGCTGTGGGCAGGCCAGTTTCCTTGGCGCTGTTGCCTGAGGGCTGGTCTTGGGTGCCGCAGGGTTGATCGTTACGACCAGGACTCCCGCCTCAATGATGTGTGCGTTTTGGTAATGGCTCACCAAGAGGTCCAGTGTTGCAAAGGCCTTTGATCCACTCGGGACAATTGCCACCTGTAGCCGGAAGGGCTGGTGACTCGGTTTAGATGGAGATAGCTCTTCGCCTCCCGGTGCCTTTGCCGTTGGTTCAGTAGTTGGCGCCACTGCGGCGTTGGTGCACTGCCGAGGTGCCGCTTCCATCCAGCACGCCGCCATGGCTCACTTGGGCGTAGAGGAGCCAGTGGTCGCCGCATTCCATGCGTTGCTGCACTGTGGCCTCTAGCCAAGCCAGGGCTTCTGGCAGAAGCGGCTGGCCATCGGGGCTTTGCGCAAGCTCCAGGCCAGCAAAGCGGTCGGCCCCGGGGGCAAATGGTTGGAGAAACTGCTTCATCGGCCCGGTTTCGCGTCCGGCCGCCAGCACGTTGAGGGCGAAGCGATCGCCGATATGGAGCAGGGCCTCCACGGCGCGATCTTTGGCCACCGCCACGGTGAAGCCGGGAGGCGAGAAGCTGGCCTGGCTCACCCAGCTGGCCACCATGGCACCGTTGAGGCGGCTGCCGCCTTCCCCTTTGCTGGTGGTGAGTACGCACAGAGAGCCCACCACCCGCCCTAGGGCCTGCACCGCCGGGTTGCTGCGACTCTCGTTGAGGCCGCCGCTGGCGGTTCGGCGCTGCAACTTGCGCTGCTCTGCCTGCAGCTGGCGGCCTAGGGCGGTGCCGGTTTCTTCGATGGCTTTGAGGCTGGCTGGATCCGGGCTGAATTTGATCTTGATGGGTTCGAAGGCGAAGCGGAAGCCGCCGTCGCGCAGCTTGCTTTCCAGCAGATCAAGGGCCTCGCCGCTCCAGCCGAAGCTGCCGAAGACCCCCACCGGTTTGCTGCGGTCTCCCTCGGCCAAAACTGTTCCTAAGGCTGACACAATCGGTGTGGGCGCGTGGCCGCCGAGGGTAGGGGAACCGATCAAGATGGCGTCGCAGGAACGGATCGCGGCCAGCAGCTGCTCGGGCGGCGTGAACTCGCAGTTGATGCTCTCCACGCGCACGCCGGTGCGGGCGACCCCCTGGGCGAGGGTGTCGGCGATGGCGGCCGTGTTGCCGTAGGCGCTGGCGAAAAGCAGCGCCACCGATAGGCGCGCCCGCTCCTGGGTTGCACCCCAGCGGTGGTAATCGTTGAGCAGGCTGCGCCAGCTCTCGCTGATCGCCGGGCCGTGGCCGGGGGCAATCGTGCGGATGTCGAGTTCTTCGAGCCGTTCCACCACCGACTCCACCTGGCGCGCCATCGGTGCCATCAGGCAGTCGTAGAAGTAGCGGCGGTCTTCTTCGGTGCTGCTGCGGTTCGTCTCAGCGAAGCTTTCGCTGCAGCGGTGGGCTGCGAAAAACTTGCCACTCATCAGCAGGCCGCTGGTCTCTTCAAAGGCCATCAGCGCGCCGGGCCAGCGGGGGGTGGGGGTGGGAATCAGCCGCAGCACGTGGCCATCGGCGAGCCTGCGGCTGGCCTCCTGCTTCACCACATCGATCCGAGGCAGCGGTGGGATTGGCTCCGGGGGGGCTTCGCTGTCGGGGCCGATCGGTTTCTGTAGGTTCCAGAGTTCTTCGAGCAGCCTGGCGCCGGCGTTGGAGCTCACCAGCAGCAAGTTGGGCCAGCGGGCCGCCAGCTGGCGCAGCAGAGCAACCCGGTTGGGGTTGACATCACCCACCACCACCTTGAGGGGAGCTTCGGCGGGCACCAGGGTCTCTAGCTCCGCCAAAAAGGGCTCGGCAAAGGAGGCGCCAGGCGGGTTAACCAGCAGTACCGCCGCTGTGAACAGGAAGCTGTTGGCGGTGGTGCCGCGCTCCAGTCCGTATTCCACCTCGAAGCGCAGCCGCGTGGGGCTCAGCCCTTTAAGGCAGATCAGCCCAGGCTCCAAGGGCAGCTGGATAACCCGGCGCGCGCTGCTGGGGCCGGCAGAGCTTGTCATTAGTAGTGGTTCCCCACTTTGCGGTGGTGCACGGCGGTGCTGGCTTCGGTGTCGGCCACGTTGCCCTGCTCCACCTCGGCGTAGATGATCCAGTGGTCGGGGCCTTCGAGGCGCTGCACTACCCGGCAGCCCAAGTAGGCCAGGGCGTCACCGAGCACCGGGCCACCCGAGGCGGCGCCATCGAGGGTGCTTACCCCGGCGAAGCGGTCGGCGCCAGGCGGGAAGCGCTTGAGAAAATGGCGCAGTAGCTCCTGGTGGTTGTCCTCCCGCAGGATGTTGAGCACGAAGCGATCATCTACCTGCAGCAGCGCCTCGATGGCCCGGTCTTTGGCTACCGCCACCGTGAGGCCGGGGGGCTCGAAACTTGCCTGGCTCACCCAGCTGGCCACCATCGCCGAGCTGCGCGTCCCCTCTGGTGTCTCCTGCCGGGCGGTCACCACATAAAGCCCACCGGACAGGCGTCCTAGGGCCTTGTCGAGATCGGCATCGAGAGACTTCATCGCGGCGATTGTCTTCTCCTTAGTGAGCAGCTGGCCCAGGTCGGTGCCGGCTTCTTCGCAGCGCTGGTAGTCGTTGCCGCCCGGCACCTGGTGCACGCGCAAGGGTTCAAAGGCGGTTTTCTGGCCGAGGCTGCGCAGCTGGCTGGCCACGGCGTCGATCGGTTCGTCGTCGCCGCCGAAGGCGTCGTAGCTGCCCACCCACTGTTTCGGCTTGAGAGCCGCTAACAAGGTGCCGATCGAAGCCTGAAGCTCGGCATCGGGGCGGGCGGGCCAGGTGGGCACGACCACGGCACTGGCTTCACCGATCAGGGCACTGAGCTCCTGGGCGTCGGTGGCGCGCAGATCCACCAGCTGCACAGCGGCGCCGGCCTTGCCGATGCCGCGGGCAATCGCCTGGCTGAGGCGGTCGCAGAAGCCGTATTGGCTCAGGTAGCAAACGGCTGCATAGTTTTCGCCCGTGCTGCGATCACTGCTCCAGGTTCGGTAGTCATCCAGCCAGAGGCCGAGGTGATGGCGCAGCAAGGGCCCATGACCCACCGCCACCGTGGTGATCTCGGGCAACCCATCCATGCGCTTCATCGCCTGCAGCACGCTGCGGGCGTTGGGGCCCATCAGGCAGTCGTAATAGAAGCGGAAGTCGGGAGCGATCGCCCCTGGATCCACATCAAAGACGGCATCGGAGCAATAGTGCAGGCCGAAGGCATCGCAGGTGTAAAGGATGCCGGTGCCGTGGTCAAACGAAAAGATCGTGTCGGGCCAGTGCAAATTGGGAGCGCTCAGAAACTCGAAGCGGTGGGCCACGCCGCTTGCCGGGTTGGTGCCCAGATCGAGCTCCTCGCCACTTTTCACCGCCCGGCTCTTGAAGGGCCGGTGCACCTGGTTTTCCAGGAATTGGATCGCCACCTTGGAGGCGACGATCTCGACCTCGGGGTTGAGGTCGAGCAGGTGGCCGATCAGACCCGAGTGGTCGGGCTCGGTGTGGGAAACGATCAGATGATCGATCGCCAGCGGGTCGATCTGCTCCTGCAGCAGTGACAGCCAGGTGCCCTCAAATTTGAGATGGCTGGTGTCGATCAGGGCGGTGCGCTCACCCCGCACTAAAAAGCTGTTGTAGGTGGTGCCGTTACGCAGCCCAAACTCAATGTCGAAGCGGGAGCGGTCCCAGTCGAGCGAGCGGATCGTGGTGGTGTCGGCGGCGATTGCCTCGCACTGCAGGCTCAGTCGTGGTTGGAGGGCACCTGTGGTGACGGAGGTGGCGACGGCACCAACCATGAATCGATCCGCAACTGCAGCAACTGTAGGAAGCCCGCCCACAAAAAAGCCCGGCGGGAGGGCCGGGCCTGGGGTCTCGTGTCTAGTAATTCCAGATCAGCCCGCCACTTGCACCTGCACGGTGGTGAGGTTCTGGGCCTTGGGTGCCGTAACGGTGAGCAGGCCGTCGCGGTAGTGGGCTTGCAGGCTTTCGCGATTGATGCCGCTGGGGAAGCGGAAGCTGCGGTTCCAGGTGCCGTAGCGGAACTCGCTGATCAGTGAGGTCTGTTTTGCAACTGGGGAAGGCCGTTCGGGGCTTTCCTGGCGGCGCTCAGCGTTGATCACCAGGCTGCGGTCGGTTGCTTTGACGTCGATCGAGCTCTTATCGACACCGGGAAGCTCCAGGGCGATCACGTAGGCGTCGTCGGTTTCATGCACCTCGGCGGCGGGCACCCGATCCGCCTTCTGCATGTCAGCGCTTTCGACTTGGCGCTCGAGGGTCTTGAACAGATCTGCTTCGAGCAGATCGCTGCGGAGCAGGTGAAAGGGAGATTGGCGCAGGGTGAGCATCGGAGGTTTTCCGGAACATTGCCAATCTGCAGCGACCAGCTGGTCAAGAGCAGGGTGCAGACCGCCCGGTGCGGTACGGCCCTCACTGCCAGGTACGGCATTCACTTCCGGTTCTTAGCGACCAGCAGATTCGCCCAAATTAAACAACACTAGAAAAGTTAAATCCAATCACCAAATCGTCGTAATCTTTATCACCACCGCCGACC
>CAZKER010000034.1:0-8631 GCA_964551845.1 uncultured Cyanobium sp. | reverse complement strand
TGAGAACGAGAGAGGTGTGTTCCAGAGGAACGGGTATGGAAGGCGGGAATCCGCTTAAGCAACACTTTCAAAAGAAAGAGAAGCCTGAGCGCAAGCAGCCAGACGGAATCCCGTCGAGCGCAACTGTAACGGAAGGTTGCGGCTTTTGTGAGAAGGCTGGCCAAGCGGGCTCAAAGGGCTGCTGATGAATGCCATAAGTGCGGCTGATGGCCGGGGGCTTAGGTCAGTCACCTGGAGCCCCAGCGTCACCCTGGTTCCCACCCGCTTCTGTTTCAACGTCTGCGCTTATTGCAGTTTTCGGCGGCCCCCCAATCCCTCAGATCCTCTTGCTGATGCGCTCAGCGATGCCCAGGCGCTGGCGGCATTGAAAAATCGCCCGCGGGCGGCGGAGGTGCTTTTGCTCAGTGGCGAGGTAGCGCCTAGTTCTCCCCAGCGCCGCGCCTGGTTCGGCCGTCTACTGGCTCTCAGTCGTCTGGCCTGGACAGAAGGAAGGCTGCCGCATACGAATGCGGGCCCCCTCTCCATCGCCGAGATGGCCTCCTTGGGCCGGCTTAATGGCTCGATGGGGCTGATGCTGGAGGGGTTGGGCCCGGCCTACGACGCCCTGCATCGCCAGTCTCCGAGCAAGCGGTTGGCGGTGCGACTCGGCCAGTTGGAGCAGGCTGGTCGTTTAGGGATTCCCTTCACCACGGGGCTGTTGCTGGGAGTGGGGGAGGCAGAGGGCGACAGGCTCGCTGCCTTGGAGCTGCTGGCCCAGCTGCAGCGCCGCTGGGGCCATTTGCAGGAGGTCATCCTCCAGCCCTTTCGCCCCGATGCTGCCGCTGCGTTGTTGCTTGATGCCACTGAGCAGGCCGACTTGCTTTGCACCATTGCCGCTGCCCGGAAAATCCTGCCGCCGGAAGTGCACCTGCAGTTGCCGCCAAATCTTTGGCCTCTGCAGGACCTGCCCGCCGCCCTGGAAGCGGGCATCGATGACTTGGGCGGCATCGACAGCAAAGACGTGATCAACCGGGCCTATCCCCAGCCCACACCAAGTCAGTTGGCAAAAATTCTTGCTCAGGCGGGCTACAACCTGACGCCGCGGCTGTGTGTCCACCGCGCCTGGCTCCGCTGTTTACCGCTGGCATTGCAGAGCCAGGCTCTCCGCGTCCAATCAAGGTTGTTAGCGTCCAAAAGTTCCGGACCTAAGAGTCCATGGCCGTGAGCACTACGAGCGACCACCGGGTGCTGCTGGTGCGGCTGCCCTGCAATCCAATTTTTCCGATCGGGCCGATTTATTTGGCTGATCATCTGCATAAGCAGTTTCCGCAGATCGAGCAGCGAATTCTCGATCTGGCAGCCCTGCCCCTGCTTGATGTGGAGCGGGTGCTGCTCGCCACCGTGAATGCCTTCCGCCCCACCCTGATCGTTTTCTCCTGGCGGGACATTCAGATCTATGCGCCCGTGGATGGGCGCGGCGGTAACCCGCTGCAGAACTCTTTTGAAGTGTTTTATGCCCGCAATCCCCTGCGGCGTCTTCGCGGTGCTCTGGGTGGCCTGGGGCTGATGGCTTCCTTTTACGGTGAGCTGTGGCGCAATCTGCGGCTGGTGCGCCGGGGTCTGCGCCGGGCTCGGCGCTTCCATCCCCAGGCCATGGCGGTGCTTGGTGGCGGTGCGGTGAGTGTTTTTTACGAGCAGCTGGGCCGCAAGCTGCCCAAGGGCACGGTGGTGTCTGTGGGAGAAGGGGAGCCGCTGCTGGAGAAGCTGATCCGCGGCGAATCACTGGCAGCAGAGCGCTGCTTTTTGGCGGGTGAGGCACCCCGGCCTGGGCTGATCCACGAGCAGCCTGCTGGCATGGAGAAAACGGCCTGCAACTACGCCTACATCTCTGAGATCTGGCCCCAGCTCGATTGGTATCTAGACGGAGGTGACTTCTACGTGGGCGTGCAGACCAAGCGGGGCTGCCCCCACAACTGCTGCTACTGCGTCTACACCGTGGTGGAGGGCAAGGCGGTACGCGTTAACCCTATAGAGGAGGTAATCGCTGAGATGGCCCAGCTGTACGCCAAGGGAGTGCGGGGCTTCTGGTTCACCGATGCCCAGTTTATTCCTGCCCGGCGCTACATCGAAGATGCCAAGCAGCTGCTGCGGGCGATTCAAGCCCAGGGTTGGAGTGATATTCGCTGGGCTGCGTATATACGCGCCGACAACCTCGACGCAGAGCTGGCTGAGCTCATGGTGGCTACCGGCATGGACTACTTCGAGATCGGCATCACCTCCGGTTCCCAGGAGCTCGTGCGCAAGATGCGCATGGGATACAACCTGCGCACGGTCCTGGAAAACTGCCGACTCCTTGCCCGGGCTGGGTTTCGTGAGCACGTCTCGGTGAATTACTCGTTCAACGTGATCGACGAGCGCCCCGAAACCATCCGCCAGACCGTGGCCTATCACCGGGAGCTGGAACGCATTTTCGGTGCCGACAAGGTGGAGCCTGCGATCTTCTTCATCGGCCTGCAGCCTCACACCCACTTGGAGCAGTACGGCTTCGATCAGGGATTGATCAAGCCGGGCTACAACCCGATGAGCATGATGCCCTGGACGGCACGCCAGCTGCTCTGGAACCCCGAGCCGATGGGCAGTACCTTCGGCCGCATATGCCTCGAGGCCTTCGAACTCAACCCGGGCGACTTTGGTCGCACGGTGATGGATCTGCTCGAGCGCGATTACGGCCTAGCCCCCTTGGAGGAAGCGCTGCATGCTCCGGTGGAGGGCCGCAAGGCCTTGGCTACAGCGTCGCGCTAGCGCCGGCCTTGCGCCACCAACGTCGTCTAGCCCAGAGCAGGCCACCAAGACCTACCCAGCCAATCAGTCCGCCGATCGGGTTGATGTCGGCGCCACCTGGCCCCACCAGCCAGGCAGGAGCAGCTGGGGAAATCTGCAGCAAGCCCTTTTGCACTAGAAACCAACCCCCCACCAGGCCGCCATGCAGGCCTATTGCTCCCCATAGGGAGCCTGCGTCGGCTCGCCGCTGCAGGGCGAGCGCCAGACCTAACAGAATTAAGCCACCCAGCAGGCCCAAGCCCTCGAGCCCTGGGGCTCGATACCAGGGGTGCAGCAGGGCGAAGATCAGAGCTTGCAGAAAAAGTGCTTTGCGGGCACCCACTTGCAGCTCGATCTCACCCCACAGCCAGCCGCGAAACAGCAGCTCTTCGGCAAATCCCACCCCCGCCAGTAGCAGCAGGCCGTTGAGCAGCAGGGCTCCATTGAGCTCCCCAAGCCATTGGGCCTGACCAGCCAGAATTAAGCCCGTGGCTACTAGCGCCAGCAAGAGCAGCGCCTTCAGCAGCCCCCGCACCCCGCTGCGTAGGGCTAGGGCACCTGGCACAGCTAATCCAAGGCGCTGCCAGGGATTGGGCTCCTGCCAAGCCAGACTCAGCCTCAGAGGCAGGCTGGTCAGCAACAAAACCAGGGCCACTACCAGGCCCGCTAGATCCACCTGGTCGGAGCGCCAGTTGGGCGCTATCAGGGCAAGAGGCCGGGCCACCAGCCAGCCCGCTAGGTAGAGCGAGGGCACGTACAACAACGTGCCCCACCAGTGCGGCCGCACTGCCGCGTTAGCCGCCGCTGTAGGCGGCTCCATCAGCTTTCGGGCTCGAGGCTGCTGCTCAGGCCCTTGCCCTTGAGGGTTTCGCAGTAAAACTCAGCGGGCTCTAGATCGCAGACGATCACCAGGCCTACGCCGGTGTTGTGGGCTTCCAGCATTACGGCAATGGCGTCCTGCTCGCTGAGCGAGGGCACGACCTGGCGCAGTGTGGTCACCACGTATTCCATCGAGTTGACCGGATCGTTGTGGAGCAAAACCTTGTAGCGAGGCGATGGCTTGCGCACCCGCTCCGGGGCCTTCTCCATCACGGCTGCCCCGCCGCTTTCGCGGCTGGGGGTTTGGGTGGCGACTGGCATAGGAGTCATGGCAGGAGTCATGACGGATGCCTTATTAAAGGGCCCGGATGCGCCGCATGGCTTCGTCCACGTTGGCGCGGCTGTTGAAAGCTGAGAGGCGGAAGTAGCCCTCGCCGGCGGCCCCAAAGCCGCTGCCGGGGGTGCCCACCACGTTGGCCTTGTTCAGCAGGTGATCGAAGAATGCCCAGGAATCCAAGCCCTCGGGGGTTTTCAGCCACACGTAGGGGGCCTGTTCACCTCCGTAGACTTTCAAGCCTGCCGCCGCCAGCTCCTGGCGGATGATCGCGGCATTCTTCATGTAAAAGGCAATCAGAGCTTGCACTTGGGCTTGGCCCTCGGGGGAATACACCGCCTCGGCGCCGCGCTGCACCACATAGCTCACGCCGTTGAACTTGGTGCACTGGCGCCGGTTCCAAAGGGCCCACAGCTCAACCCGTTCGCCATTGGCAGCCGAGCCCATCAGGCCGCGGGGAACCACGGTGAGGGCGCAGCGGGTGCCGGTGAAGCCGGCGTTCTTGGAAAAGGAGCGAAACTCAATGGCGCACTCACGGGCGCCTTCGATCTCGTAGATCGAGTGGGGCAGCTGTGGGTCCTGGATGAAGGCCTCGTAGGCGGCGTCAAACAGGATCAGGGAATCGTTGGCGCGAGCGTAATCCACCCAGGCTTGGAGCTGGGCCTGGGTGGCCACGGCGCCAGTGGGGTTGTTGGGGAAGCACAGATAAATCAGATCCACCTTTTCAGTGGGGATCTGGGCGGTGAAGCCGTTGGCGGCGGTGATCGGTAGGTAGGTGAGGCCGCCGTAGCGCCCAAAGTCATCGGCGTCGCCGGTGCGGCCTGCCATCACATTGCTGTCCACATACACCGGATACACCGGGTCTGTCACGGCGATGCGGTTGCCTTCGCCGAGGATGTCAAGGATGTTGCTGCTGTCGCACTTGGAGCCGTCGGAGACGAAGATCTCTTCGGCCGTGATCTGACAGCCGCGGGATTGAAAATCGTTTTTGGCGATCGCTTCGCGTAGCCATAGGTAGCCCTGCTCGGGGCCGTAGCCGTGGAAGCCCTCGCGGCTGCCCATTTCATCGATGGCGGCCTTCATGGCGTTGCGGCAGGCTTCCGGCAGCGGCTCGGTGACGTCACCGATGCCTAGGCGGATGATCGGAGCCTCTGGATTGGCCTCACTGAAGGCCTTCAC
Source organism: uncultured Cyanobium sp. (assembly GCA_964551845.1). Taxonomy (GTDB): domain Bacteria; phylum Cyanobacteriota; class Cyanobacteriia; order PCC-6307; family Cyanobiaceae; genus Cyanobium_A. The sequence continues at coordinate 3,500 of CAZKER010000034.1, read as the reverse complement.
CCGCCGGGCGATCTCCGGGAACAGGTAGCCAGCCTTGAGCTTGAGGTAGTTGCCGTTGACCTGGGCCATCGCAAGCGCGGGCCGCGACGGCCCATGAGAACTCGCCGGATTGTCCTATGGCGGCGGCGGGCGCTGCATACGATCAACTCAGCCTCCAGCTGCCGTGCCCGTGATCGTTGCCACCTCGGCTGATGCGCCGGTCGATTTCGACGCCCTGATTGATCTGGGCATCAGTAAGCCCGCCCGCTATTTGGGCAACGAGCTGGGGGTGCAGGCGCGCGACTGGAGCCTTGCCTGGCAGTCAGCCGGGGTGCGCTGGGCGCTCACCTACCCCGAGGTCTACGAGGTGGGGGCAAGCAACAGCGGTCACATCATTCTGTATTCGATCCTCAACAGCGTCCCCGGCCAGCTGTGCGACCGCAGCTACTTGCCAGCGCCGGACCTGGCCGCCCGCCTGCGCGAGCGCGGTGCCCCCTTGTTTGCGGTCGAGAGCCGCCGGCCCCTGTCTGCCTTCGACATTCTCGGCTTCTCACTCAGTTACGAGCTTGGCGGCACCAACATCCTCGAGATGCTTGAGCTGGCCGGCATTCCGATCCGGGCTGCTGAGCGTGGCGACCTTCCGCTTAGCCATCCAGGTGCCCCGCCGTTGATCTTTGCCGGCGGTCCCACTGCCACCAGCAACCCTGAGCCCTTCGCCGCCTTCTTTGATTTCATTGCTCTAGGTGATGGTGAAGAGCTGCTTCCGGAGATCGGCCTAGTGGTGGCCGAGGCCCGGGCTGCTGGCCTGAGCCGCCAGTCGCTGCTACGGGATCTGGCCCAAGTGCCAGGGGTGTACGTGCCTTCGCTGTATGGCCCTGGCGTCGATGGGGTGAGCATCGAGCCGCTCGAACCAGGCGCCCCTGCTCGGGTTCAGCGGCGAACGGCCACGCCGATGCCCCACTACGCCATGGGGTTGGTGCCCCATATCGAAACCGTGCATGACCGGCTCACGGTGGAAATTCGCCGCGGCTGCACCCGCGGCTGCCGCTTCTGTCAGCCGGGGATGCTCACTCGTCCTGCCCGCGATGTGGAGCCAGAGGCAGTCATTGAGGCTGTCGAGGAGGGTATGGGCCGTACCGGCTACAGCGATTTTTCGCTGCTCTCGCTCAGCTGCTCGGATTATCTGGCCCTGCCGGCGGTGGGGGTGGAGCTGCGCAACCGCCTGGCCGACAAAAACGTCAGCCTCACCCTGCCCAGCCAGCGTGTGGATCGTTTCGACCAAAACATCGCCCATATCCTGGGCGGCACCCGCAAGGCGGGCCTCACCTTCGCGCCGGAGGCTGGCAGCCAGCGTCTGCGCGACATCGTTAACAAAGGGCTCACCGATGCCGAGCTGCTGGCCGGCGTCCGTACGGCCATGGAGAACGGCTACCGCAAGCTGAAGCTCTATTTCATGATCGGACTGCCGGGTGAAACCGACACCGACGTGCTCGGCATCGCCGATACCTGTCAGGCACTGCAAAGGCAGTGTTCCGATCTCGGCCGGTTGGAGCTCAATCTCACGATCAGCAATTTCACGCCCAAGCCCCACACGCCCTTTCAGTGGCACAGCGTCAGCACCGAGGAGTTTCGCCGGCGTCAGGAGCTGTTGCGCCGGGCCCTGCGCCAGCTGCGCGGTCTGAAAACCAATTTCACTGATGTTCGCCTCTCTGCTGTGGAGGACTTTGTCGGCCGCGGCGACCGACGCCTCGCTGCGGTGATTGAGGCGGCCTGGCGGGCCGGGGCGGGCTTGGACGCCTGGTTTGAGTCGGCCGAGCGCAGCTACGCCGCCTGGACCGGCGCGATCGATGCGGCGGGCCTGGGTGGCCGCTACCGCCAGCTGGAGCTAGGCGCCTGGAGTGCGGCTGAGGCTATGGAGACTGCGGATTTGGAGGCCTTCTGCCGCCAGAGCCTGCCCTGGGACCACATCGATTCCGGCCTTGATAAGCGCTGGCTGGCCGAGGACCTGCAGCGCGCCTTAGCCGCCACCGTTGTGCCCGACTGCTCCTTTGATGGCTGCAGCAGCTGTGGGGTGTGTGGCCCGGAGCTGGGTCACAACGTGGTGATTGCGCCTCCTGTTATCCCGGCGGCGCTTCCTCAGCGGGCTCCTGCCAGCGACAGGGTCGACAGGCTGCGCATCGGCTTTGCCAAAACTGGCTCCCTGGCCCTGATCAGTCACCTCGACACCCTGAGGATGCTGGAGCGGGCCCTGCGCCGCTCTGGCTTACCGGTGAGTTTCACGGGCGGCTTTCACCCCTTGCCGCGCCTGCAGTTGGCCCTGCCGCTGCCCCTGGGTGTGGAGGGCAGCGGCGAGTGGTTGGATCTGGAGTTCACCGAGCAGGTTGATCCAGGCTTGGTGCGCTCCCGTCTGCAGTGTGAGCTACCACCCGGCTTCCAGCTGCTCTCAGCGATCCAGGTTGAGGTGTTTGGCGTCAGCCTCTCCCAGGAGCTGGCCTCTGCCCGTTGGCATTTTGTCTTGCAGCCCCAAGCGGGGCCTCTTACTTCAGAGCAGTGGCGGCAGGCCCGCGCCAGCTTGCTCGCCGCCGAGACCCTGACGTGGAACGACACGGACAAAAAGGGTCGTCCCCGCAGCCGGGATTGCCGGCCTTTTCTACTGGATTTGCAATGGGCGGAGCCCCAGCCGGCTGGCTCCCTGCTGTGCACCCTATGGGCTTCGATCGATGCTTCGGGCCGCAGTCTCCGCCCTGAGCAGGTGCAGCACTGGCTTGGCGAACGGCTAGGCCAATCCCTTGCCCTGAGTGGCCTGCGGCGCCAAGCCCTGTTGCTGAAGCCGTGCTAATTTTTATCCAAGGCGAATAGCCATTTGAACCCGGTTTATTTCTCGAGTTCAAGAGGTTGCCGGTAGCCAGGTTCGCTGGTTTCACCGCCCCAGGACAATCCTGTCCCAGTCTTCGCCCCACCGCTTTCAAGAAGCTCGATTCTTGAAGGTTGTTCCGCGGCACTTGACGCGCGACTGATTCTGAACAGCGTTATTGCAGCAATGCCGCCAGAGCGTTCCGGATATGCCGGCGTTTCTATTTATTAAAGGGCTCACGACAGCCCAAACGTTTTTTGACTCGCTTGCTTGACGTTTGCCTGGCCTAGCTCCGAGGGGCTCATTTCAGGTTGTGCGCTTCAAGACCGTCCACACCCATCGTCTTACCCCTGGTCGGGCCCGTAGGGCTCCATCCCTTTCCCCATGCCCCAGCAGATCGTCATTGCCGAGCAACTGCGGATCGCCGCAGTTCTCAACGACGAACGTGTTGATGAACTGGTCGTGGCCCAGGGCCGCTATCAGATCGGAGACGTCTATCTCGGGACCGTTGAAAACGTGTTGCCTGGCATCGACGCCGCCTTTGTAAATATCGGTGAAAGCGAAAAGAACGGCTTCATTCACGTCACTGATCTCGGGCCCTTGCGCTTGCGTAAGGGCGCCGCCGGTATCACCGAACTGCTTGAGCCGCGCCAGAAGGTTCTGGTGC
>CAZKER010000033.1:0-2173 GCA_964551845.1 uncultured Cyanobium sp. | reverse complement strand
GTTGTCAATCGCACGGCGCAGGATTTCAGCCTTCAGCTGCTCGCGTGTGGCGGCATCCATCCCCCTGGGTTGGTACTCCGCCATTGGGACCGTCCACTCGTTGCCATCGGCATCTACCAACTGGCCCATTGGCGAGCTGGTGCTGAGGTCTGCCGGCACATCCAGCAGCGGCGCATCAGCCGCGCCGGCCATGTTGGTGGTCAGCGGTGCAGTCAGCTGCCTGGGCTCAGGCGGCAGATACATGCCACGGCGTTCGCTCAGCTCCACCAGTGCGTCGATGATGTCCGACTTCTTGGCGCCCCACACCCGCCGGCCGGTGCGGGCCTTCACCAGTGCTGCCACCTCAGGGGAGGAATCGGGCATCGCTAAGCGGCGCAACAAGTCGCGGGGCCACCCTTCCAGCGCTGAGCGGTACTCGTCGGGGGTGCGGTAGCCGTACTCCCCAGGACCGCGAGCCACCATCGCCACCGGCGGCAGTTCAATCTCTGGCGCCAGGTTCAGCCCCAGCTGCTGCTGCAGGGTCATCTCCAGCTGCTCGCCTACCAGCGTTTCCGGTGCGGCCAGTCGCTGCTGCACTGCCTGCAGTTGCTGCTCAGCCATGGCCAGCTCGCGCTGCACCCGGGTGAGCTGGCCCTTCGCGCCCCGTGGGGTGAGCTCCCCAGCGGCTTGCCTTGCCTCAATCTCGGCCAGCCGCTGATTCAGCCCAGCAATTTGGTCCTGGGTGGCAGTCAGCTCCTGGGCGTTGCGGGCCTCGCCGGCCTGCCGCAGCACACGGGAATGGATCTCCCTCAGCTGGCTGTCATCCAGCTCATCAAGCTGCGCCAGGAAGGTGTCGAGCTCGGGCCGGGTGTCGAGGTCCAGTTCGCCCTGGCGGCTGCCACGCGGGGCCAGGAACTCCTCGGTGGTGCCCGACAGGTTCAGGTCGGCCACTTCCTGGTCGATCTGGTCGATCTGATCAAGCAACTGCTTGGCGGTGGCCTCGTCCACATTCGGCACCTGAGCCAGCAGCTGGCCGCGTTGGGTTGCCAGCTGCTCGATCTGGGCGCGGGCTTCAGGGTTGCCGGTGGCCAACCTCAGATCCAGCTGGCCAGCTTCTCCCTGCTCAACCAGCCCCATGCTTTGTAGGCGCTGGCGCTGGCTCTCTACCTGGCGGATCTGGGTGGACTCATCGAGGTAGCGCTCAATTGCGCTGCCGTTGGGGGTGGTCGGCACTATTGCCCCGCCCGGTTGATAGGTGGGCAGGGCCGGGGCATCGGGAGGGGTGCCAGGCAGGGGGCCGCCTGGTGCATCCACTTCGATTCGCGCCGGTGTGATTGGCCCGCCGCCAGCAGCGGCCTGCATCTGGGTGCTCGGCAGCTGGGGGATGCCGGCACCAGGCGGCAGCTGGGGTGCATCGGTGCCCCGGTACATGTAGGGCGCCAGTTCGGCGTCGGCTAGGTCGTCAAGGAAGGTCGGCCCGCCGAACATCGCTTTGCGCAGCGCCGGCACAAAGCTGGCGGCACCGATCACGCTCAACGGGGCAGCGAGCCCCTCCACCAAAAGGCCCTTACCCACACGGGTGAGGTAGTTGTCGTCGTCCTCGGCCCGCCCTGGCAGCCGCAGCCCAAACGCATCGCCAAGGTTGGCGAGGTTCTGATCCATGTCGATGAACGGCACCGCTGCGGTGGTGCCCAGCAGGGCCTGCCCCACGTTCTGGGTGACGCTCACCCCGGTGCGCAGTGCAGGGTTGGCCCGCTGGGCCACCGCCAGGCCCCGCACCGCACGGGTGGCCTTGATGGCATCGGCGGCACGCTTCACCTGGGACAGCTGCCCCAGCCGCCGCACCACGCTTGTGCCTGTCAGCGCACCAATGATCTCGCCACCGATCGCCCCACCCAGCTGCATCCCGGCCTCGTCGGCTGGGGTGACCTCCCCGTAGTTGGGGCCGATGCGGAATGGGTTGAGTGCTCTGGTCGTGGCGTCGGGGATCTTCCACGCATCGCGGGTGTCGATCGGTTTGCGCTGTGCCCAGTCGCCAATCGCGTTGCCGAGCTTGCTGATTGCGTTGATCGGCCCCGTCACAATCCCGGCCTTCACATCCGGCGAGCCCAAAGCGTTCATGAACTGGGCCAGAGGCTTTAGCGGACCCGCAGCGCTCTCAAGCCGCTGGTTCATTTGCGCCTGGGTGGGCTTG
>CAZKER010000032.1:0-6155 GCA_964551845.1 uncultured Cyanobium sp. | reverse complement strand
TCCAGGCATTGGCCGGTCTGGGTTTCCAGGCGCGGCTGCGCTCCACGGAGGCTGAGTTGTCGAGTCGCCGGGAGCGCTTGCAGGCGCGCAGCTGGTGGCAGCAGTGGCGCCAGCTGGTGGTGGCCCTGGTGCTGTTGCTGGTTTCCGTGCTCGGCCATCTGCCGGTGGCGGGGCTAGGTGCCCTTTGGATTCACGCCTTGGTGGCCACTGCGGCCTTGGCTGGCCCCGGCCGGCCAATTCTGGTGCGGGGAATCCAGGGAGCCCTCGCTGGCTTGCCCAGCATGGACACCCTGGTAGGGCTGGGGGTGCTCAGTGCCTATGGGGCCAGTTTGGTGGCCTTCCTTTGGCCCCAAACCGGCTGGCCTTGCTTTTTCAATGAGCCGGTGATGCTGCTCGGCTTCGTGCTTTTGGGCCGCTTCCTGGAGGAAAGGGCTCGCTTCCGCACCGGCCGGGCCCTCGAGCAACTCGCCGAACTCCAACCAGACACTGCCCTCCTGCTGCTCGGCGATGGGCCGCCACGCCCGGTGCGGGTTGGCGGCCTGCGCCCCGGTGACCGGGTTCAGTTGCTGCCCGGAGACAGGGTGCCAGTTGATGGCGTGGTGCTGGAGGGCTGCTCGGCGGTGGATGTGTCGGGTCTTACCGGCGAACCGTTGCCCCTGCAGGCCGCGGCGGGCAGCGAGCTCGCCGCCGGTAGCCTCAACCTGGAGGCCCCCCTTGTGCTGGAGGTGAGTCGCCGTGGGGCCGACAGCGCCATCGCCCGGATCATCCACCTAGTGGAGCGGGCCCAGGCTCGTAAGGCGCCGATTCAGGCCCTAGTCGACCGGATTGCCGGGCGCTTCACCATTTTTGTACTGGCATTAGCGCTGGCCACCTTGCTGTTTTGGTGGCTGCTGGGCACCCAGCTCTGGCCCCAGGTGCTCCACTCCACCCATGCGGTCGGCCATGCCGGGGGCCACGCCGGCCATGGGGTGCTGGGCACCAGCGCCGAAACTCCCTTTGCTCTGGCCTTGCAACTGGCAATTGCGGTGCTGGTGGTGGCCTGTCCTTGCGCCTTGGGCCTAGCCACCCCCACCGCCATCACGGTGGGTACTGGTCGGGCGGCCCGAGAGGGCCTGCTTTTTCGCGGCGGCGATGCGATTGAAACCGCTGCCCGGCTCCAGGCCGTGCTGTTCGATAAAACCGGCACCCTCACCTTGGGGCGTCCCCTAGTGGCAGCGGTAGAGCCCCTCGGTGATCTCGATGCCGATCGGTTGGTGCAATTGGCTGCCAGCCTTGAGGCAGGCACTCGCCATCCCCTTGGCCATGCCCTGCTGCAGGAGGCCCAACGCCGCGATCTGGCGTTGTTGGATTTGAGGAATGCCCATACCACCGCTGGTGAAGGCGTGGCGGGCTTGGTTGAGGGCCGGCGGCTGCGGGTCGGGCGGCTGGCTTGGGTGGAACCGGCGCCCTCAGCCGAATTGCTGGCCCGCCAGGCTCTGCTCGAGTGTCACGGGGCAAGCGTGCTGGCTGTGGCCGACGACCAGCTAGGTCTGCTCGGATTGGTGGCGGTAGACGACCAGCCCCGCCCGGACGCGGCTGCGGTGCTCACAGCTCTGCGGGATTTGGATCTGGAGCTCGGCCTGCTCAGTGGCGATCGGCGTGAGCCGGTGCAGCAGCTAGGCAGCAGGCTGGGCCTGGCCGAGGCCGAGCTCGCCTGGGAATTGCGGCCCGAGCAGAAGCTGGAGAGAATCCTGCAGCATCCAGCCCGCGGCGCTCTGGCGATGGTGGGCGACGGCATCAACGACGCCCCGGCACTGGCGGCGGCAGACCTTGGCATCGCCGTCGGTACGGGCACCCAGATCGCCCAGGACAGCGCCGATTTGGTGGTGATGGGTGAGCAGCTTGATGGCATTGTGCGGGCCCTGCTGCTGGCCCGCCGCACCATGGCCAAGGTGCGCCAAAACCTTGCCTGGGCCTTCGGTTACAACCTGATCGTGCTGCCTTTGGCTGCTGGCGTGCTGCTGCCTGGCTTTGGGGTGTTGCTCACCCCGCCGCTTGCTGCCCTGCTGATGGCCCTTAGTTCGATCACTGTGGTGGCAAATGCCCTGTTGCTGCAGGATGGGAGCGACAGTTCCAGCTGATTTCCAGGTGGCAGAGTCGGCAGTGGGTACCCGGGGCCGCTTTGTTGTGCTCGAGGGCATCGATGGTTGTGGCAAGAGCACCCAGCTCGAGGCCCTGCGCCGCTGGTTGCCCAACAGTGGCTTGCTTGAGAGCGGGGCCGAGGTGGTGGTGACCCGGGAGCCGGGTGGAACTGCCCTGGGGGCCGCCCTGCGCCAGCTGCTACTACACCCACCAGGGGAGGCGGCGCCGGAGCCGATGGCCGAGCTGCTGCTCTATGCCGCCGATCGGGCCCAGCACGTGGAGCAGTGCATTCGTCCGGCCCTGGCGGCCGGCCATTGGGTGCTGAGCGATCGCTTCAGCGGCTCTACGGCCGCTTACCAGGGCTATGGCCGCGGCCTCGACCTGGCCAGCATCGCCCAGCTGGAGCAGCTGGCTACCGGTGGCCTGGCGCCCGATCTCACCCTCTGGCTGGAGTTGCCCCTGGCCGAATCGCTACGCCGCCGCGGTGAGCGCCGTGCCGACCGCATCGAGGCCAGCGGCGAGGCCTTTCTGCAGCGGGTTATCGATGGTTTTTCGGCTTTGGCCGCAGGGCGGGGCTGGCAGTGGGTTGATGCCACTGCAGCACCGGAGCAGGTCGCTGCAGCCTGCCGCGGCTTGCTGGCAGATCTTGCCGTTGGTGCGCCCCCATGACGGCCCTGTTTGACGATCTGCTTGGTCAGCCCAGGGCCGTTGCTCTGCTCGAGGCCTCATTGGTTAAGCGGCGACTGGCGCCGGCCTATCTGTTTGCCGGCCCGGATGGGGTGGGGCGGCGACTGGCGGCCTTGAGGTTTCTGGAAGGGGTGCTGGCGGGGTTGCCGGGCGATGCCGGCATCCGCCGGCGCCTGCAGGAGGGAAACCATCCAGATCTGCTTTGGGTCGAGCCCACTTATCAGGACAAAGGCCAGCTGGTGCCGGCTTCCAAGGCCGAGGAGCTGGGCTTGGCGCGGCGGGCTGCGCCCCAGTTGCGGCTTGAGCAGATTCGCGATGTCTCGCGCTTTTTATCCCGCCGGGCCGTGGAAGCTAGGGGCTGTGTGGTTGTGCTTGAGAATGCCGAGGCGATGGCGGAGGGTGCAGCCAATGCCCTGCTCAAAACCTTGGAGGAGCCCGGTGAGGGCCTCCTGATCCTGATCGCAGCGGCGCCAGAGCAGCTGCTCACTACGATCCGCTCCCGCTGCCAGCAGATCCCTTTCACCCGGCTCAGCCCCGAGCAGCTGGCTGTGGTGTTGGAGCGCAGCGGTGAGCCGGCTCCAACGGCAGATCCACCCGAATTGCTGGAGCTGGCTGCGGGATCACCGGGGGGCCTGTTGCGTTGCCGCCAGGCCTGGGCAGCCCTGCCGGAGGGGCTCGCCGCCAGGTTGCTGGATTTGGGCGCAGCAGCGGAGCCCCTGCAGGCACTGGCCCTGGCCAGGGATCTCGCCGAGGCGCTCGATGCCGAGGAACAGCTATGGCTGCTTGGCTGGTGGCAGCTGGCCCTGTGGCGACGCCAAGCCCCGGTGGCCCAGCTCCAGCGCCTTGAGAGTCTGCGCAGCCAGCTGCGCGCCTATGTCCAGCCGCGGCTGGCCTGGGAGGTGGCGTTGCTGGAGCTGGCCGGCATTTGATCAGCTGGCCTGGGCCTGGCGAGCTTCCCGAATCATGGGCACCAGATCGGCTAGCTGCTCATCGCTGGGCAATTCCAGGCAGTAGCCGGCCCCGTAAACGGTTTTGATGAAGCGGGGTTTGCGCGGATCAGGCTCGAGCTTGGTTCGCAGGTGGCGCACGTGCACCCTGATGGTCTCGATGTCGTCGTCAGGTTCGTAGCCCCACACCTCCTTGAGGATCAGCGAAGGTGCCACGGTTTGGCCGTGGCGCTGCAGCAGGCAGTGCAGCAGTTCGAATTCCAGGTGGGTGAGGCGTACCGGCGAGTCAAACCAGATGGCCTCAAAGCGCTCCGGTACCAAGGTGAGACAGCCGTAGCTGAGGATTTCGTTGTGCTTGGAGGAAAGAGGTGCATGGTCGCTGCGGCGCAGCAGCGCCTTGACCCGCACCATTAGCTCTTCGAGATCGAAAGGCTTGGCGAGGTAGTCGTCGGCGCCGGAATTAAAGCCGCTCACCTTGTCTTTGATGCTGCCAAGAGCCGTGAGCATCAAGATCGGGATCTTGGCGGTGCGCTCATCACGGCGCAGCCGCTGGCAGAGGGTGAGGCCATCCACCTTGGGCAACATCAGATCCAACAAGATCAGATCAGGGCTGTATTGAAGGGCTAGAGCCTGGCCCTTGATGCCGTCATCGGCACGCTGCACCTCGAAGCCGCCATGCTCCAGATGACCTGCCACCAGCTCGCGCATGTCGCTGTCGTCTTCGATCAGCAGGATGCAGGGCTTCATGGAATCAAGTGGTGGAGCAATCGCTACCGCTGCAGCGAATTTCAAAGCATTTTCTCCGTTTTTGCTGGGATCGGTGAGCTCTGGAGCCGATTAGGGGCTGGCTGAAACGATTTTTTGGGTCTGGCCGCGGCTGATTGCAGCCATTTGAGTCGTCCAGGCCAGTGGGGGCCAGCACTAGCCCCACCATTCCCAGCTGGGATCTTTATGATTTCTTCCCAGGTTTTTTGTTGCAGCTCAGGCATAAAAAAACCGCAACCCGGAGGTTGCGGTTGGGTGATCAAGCTCCCCGGGCGGGATTCGAACCTGCGACCAATCGATTAACAGTCGATCGCTCTACCGCTGAGCTACCGAGGAATGCGCCGGCTCAAACCGGCTCGAAGACCTTACCCTTCGAGCCTGCCGCCCTGCAAGGGGGCCAGGCGCTGGGCCAGCTGAGGGCCGTTCTGCCAGACCCCTACGGAGCCTTGCTCCATCAAGGCAGCCCCATCGCAGTGCTGCAGCTCCTCAAGCCGGTGGGTGATCCAAAGGGCAGTGAGGGGGGCTTCGGGCCGGTGGGTGAGCTGCCAGAGCAGTTGCAAAACACCGCTTTGGCTGTCGGGATCTAGGAGGGCGGTTGGTTCATCGAGCAGCACCAGATCTGCAGCACTGGCCAGGGCGCCGGCGATGGCAAGGCGTTGCTTCTGGCCGCCGCTAAGGGTGTGGATAGGCCGCTCTTCAAAGCCGCTTAATCCCACTTGGGCAAGGGCTTGAGCCACTCTTAAGCGCCGCTGATCGCTGCTCAGATCGGCTGGCAGGCCTAGTTGCAGGTCGCTGGCGCAGCTGGGTAGCAGCAGCTGGTGGTCTGGGTTTTGAAAAACGAGCGCGGCCTTGCCGGCAGCGTTAATACGGCCGCTTCGGGGCTCCAACAGGCCTGCAATCAACCGCAGCAAAGTGCTTTTGCCGCTGCCATTAGTGCCTACCAGCATCCAAAGCCCGGGCCTGGGGATTTGGAGGGTGCAGTGGCGCAGGGCTGGGCGGCCGTTGGGCCAGGCGAAGCTCAGCCGCTCAACGGTGAGAGGAGGAATCATGAGCGGGTGGCTTCAGGAAGGAGCCTGGGGGCTCAGCTGTCGAAGCTGAAACCGGGGCGCTTGCCACCGCTTCCCATCGCTGATTTTTCATATAGCTGCACCGCCACCACCTCACTGCAAAGCAGGGTGATGCGCTTGTCCTCCTCCTTTTCACAGGTGAGTTCCAGCAGTCGAGGGCCGTCGCCTTCGAGGACCTGACGCACCTGGTGGTAGAGGGCCTGGGCATCGGCCAGCTCCTTGCGCTGCACGGCAACAGGCATGGGGCTGAGCTTGAGGGAGAGCTCGACTACGTACATGGGTGAGAGTTGGGGTCGCCCCACTGTGGCGAATCCCGTCCCCCTTGGTGCAAAAAGGAGCTTGCGTAAGACGGTGCTTGCGTAAGACGGTGTTGGCGCAAGACGCAACTGGTGGCCCCTAGGTAAATCTGCTCAGCGTTGCGACGGGTCTGCGCACTTGACGGTTATGAGCCGTAAGATTCCGTTGTAACGCTTCATGAAGCCGCTCTCATGACGATCGCCTTAGGTCGCGCGCCGCAGCGGGGATGGTTTGACATCCTCGATGACTGGCTCAAGCGCGACCGCTTCGT
>CAZKER010000031.1:0-2023 GCA_964551845.1 uncultured Cyanobium sp. | reverse complement strand
GTGGAGTGGATCTGCACGTTGATGAGGCCGATTCCTGCCCTGGCGAAGGAGTGGCGATGGTGGCCCAGTTGGCGTTGGAGCAGCGCCGCGCCGTGGCGATCACCTGCAGCCACGCCAGCAGCATGTCCCTGTTGCCGCCACGCAGTTGCGACCAGCTGGCGGATCGGCTGGCCGCCGCCGACATCGCCGTGGTGGCCTTGCCCACCGCCAATTTCTGGCTGCTGGGGCGCCGGCCTGGTCGCACCCCCTGGCGGCGGCCCCTAGCGCCAATCCGCAGCCTGCAGCAGGCCGGCGTGCGGTTGGCCCTCGGCGGCGACAACGTGCAAGACCCCTGGTATCCCGGCGGTGATTTCGATCCCATCGAGCTGCTCCGCTGGTCGGCGACGCTCTGCCAGTTGATGCCCTGGCAGCGGTTGGGCCTGGCCCCCTTCAGCACAGCTGCAGCATCGGTGCTGGAGCTGGCCTGGGATGGGGTTGTGCGGGTTGGGGCCCCCGCCGATCTGGTGCTGCTTGGTGCTGGCAGCTGGGGGGAGCTGCTGGCCAGGCCGCCCCAGCGCCGGGTGTTGCGTCAAGGCGTCTGGCTGCCGCCGCCCGAAGCTGAGAAGCCCTCACCCCTGTTGCCACTTCATGGCTGATTGTTGCCCTGAGGCCCAGATCACGGCTCTAGCTGCGGATCTGCGCCAGTTGGATCCGGCCTTGCCCCTGCTGGGGGCAGAGTCGCCCGTCGAGCTAGAGCGGCTCTCCCGCGACTACCACGACTACTCGCCGGTGCTGGTGCCGCTGCTGCAGGGTTGCCGCGCCCAGCTGGTGGCCAGCGCGACCACGCTGGAGCAGGTGCTGCTGGTGGCAGGAGCCTGTGCTCGCCACGGCGTGCCCCTGACGGTGCGGGGTGCCGGCACTGGCAACTACGGCCAGTGCGTGCCCCTGCAGGGTGGCTTGGTTCTGGATCTCAGTGGCCTCAATCGGCTGCGCCAGTTGGATGACAGCACCGGCGTGATCGAGGTGGAGGCCGGCGCCCTGATGGGGGCGATCGAGCAGCAGCTGGCCCCTCGAGGCAGGGCCCTGCGGCTGGTGCCCAGCACGGTGCGCAGCGCCAGCATCGGCGGCTTCATTGCTGGCGGCTCCGGCGGCATTGGCTCCCTGCGTTGGGGCTTTCTGCGCGATCCCGGCAACCTGCTCGGCCTGGAGATGGTGACCCTCGAGCCCGAGCCGCGGCTTCTGCAGCTCGATGCCGACGCCAGCGCCCCGCTAAACCACGCCTACGGCACCAACGGCATCATTACGGCCCTGCGTCTGCCCACCAGCGAGGCGGTGGTCTGGCAGCAGCTGGTGGTGGGTTTCGAGCAGTGGGAGCAGGCTCTGGCGGTGGCCCAGGCACTGCCCACCACGGCCCTTGAGCTCAATGCCATCACCGTGCTGGAGGAGCCGCTGGCTCGGCAGCTTCCCTGGCCGGCGGGCTGTCCGGCGCCTGAGCCGGGTGAGCACCGCTTGTTGCTGTTGGCCGCTCCCGCTTCCCTGGAGGTTTTACCGAGCTGGCTGGCGGCCCGGGGCGGAGCGCTGCGCTGGCAGGCACCCCAGGGCCAGAGCCGGGGGCTGCCGCTGCGGGAGCTCAGCTGGAACCACACCACCCTGCACTGGCGCGCCCAGCACCCAGATTGGACCTACCTGCAGATGCTGCTGCCCCAGCCGGAAGGCCCCTGCCTGGAGCGCCTGCGGGAGCAATGGGGCGACGATCTGCTCTGGCACCTGGAGGCTGTTAAACAGCAGGGTGCTGCCCGGCTGGCGGCCCTGCCGCTGCTGCGCTGGGGTGGGCAGGAAGCTTTGCAGCGCCTCCTGGACGACTGCCGCGGTTGCGGTGCCGTGCTGTTTAATCCCCACGTGATCACCGTCGAAGATGGGGGCCTGGGCGTGATCGACGCCAACCAGGTAGCCGCTAAGGCCTCCTATGACCCAGCCGGCCTGCTCAACCCCGGCAAACTGCGCGGCTGGCTCAGCAGCCGAGGCTGAGGCGGGTGTCGGCGCC
>CAZKER010000030.1:0-12748 GCA_964551845.1 uncultured Cyanobium sp. | reverse complement strand
ACATTGGACTGCACTTCGCCGAGTTCCTGTTCGGAGATGCCGCCATCGCGAAACAGCTCCCGAGCCCTGCCTTGACTGAAAACGAGGCTGGGAAGCAGCGCCTGCGAGGCGCGGAGCTGGGCCTTGGCTTCCACCACAGAGGCCTGTAGCTGTTGCCAGCTGCTTAGTCGAACCAGTATCTGCTGCTTCCTCACGGCATCGCCTTCTGCGGCAAACCAGCGATCCACTACCTCGCTGCCACCAACGCTTCCTGCTGGGATCGAGAGATTCACCAAGCCTCCCTCCGGCGTGAGTCGCCCGAGCCCAGTGACCTCCCTGACCACCGCGGGCTGGGGCTTGGGAGCTGGTTTGGGGCGAAGCTTCTGCCAGCCAACGAGCCCTGCCCCGGCAAGGGCGATGGCAATGAGCCAGGGACGGCTCCGGCGTAACAAGGAGCCATCCCTCAGCGAACTCGAGGCGGCCATGGGGATTGGCAGATGAAAGCACTTTAAGGGCTTGCCTCCCGTATCATGCTGCGATCTTTGAATCCAGTCGGCAATGCGCCGCGTCTCCGTCCCTGTTGGCGACTACATCTATCGGGTTGATGATCCAAGTCAGAGTATCTTTCTGGTCAGATCTGGCAAAGTTGAGCTCACCACGCCCTACCCCGAAACGGGCGAGGGTATCGACGCATCCCGTGGGCCGGGCCATGTCTTTGGAGAAGTTGAGGTCATTGACGGCCGCAATCGCACCTCCAATGCGCGAGCGGCAACTGCGGCTGAATTAATGCAGATCGATCGTGAGGAGCTTATGGAAATTCTTTATGAACGGCCCGAGAAGAGCCTGATTCTTGGCAAAAGTACCTTTGAGAGGTTGAAGGAACTCTTTAGCGAAGAATCGCTGGATTCAGAACTTGCCCGGCTCAGGGAAGAGATGGAGATGAGTGTCCGCAATGCGGTTGTGGCCCACGAGTCTCGAGTCTTAAAAAGCCATAACGGAATGGCAGCCATTGCGGTGCCAATCATTGTGATGCTGGCCTTAGCGGTTGGAGCGTATTGGTTTTTTCACCGCGGCTAATTTATCCCAATTCATTTAATAGAAGAATTAATCATGCGCAATCAACCAAGTCCCGAAGAAAAGGCCAAGGCTTTTGAATCATTCCGAAACGACGTCGGCAAGGTGGTTGATCAAGGAATGGATGACCATGAGTCAAAGATGACCAAAATGGGATTTCTGTTTTTGGGAATCTTTGTTGGAGTCATTGCTTTGACAGCGCTACTCCCTTGACTTGAAGGCAGGCCCCCCACCCACCACCGGGGCCGGGGGCCTGGAGCACAAAACTGCGTTACGTTCAATCCGAGCCTGATTTGATCCACTCCAGCAGGATCGAATTCACTAGCTCTGGCGCTTCGTCGTGGGGGCAGTGGCCCAGTCCTGGCAGCACCCGCAGCTCCTGAACGCAGCCGTAGTCTTCGGCCCAGCGGAGGGCTTCGGCGGGATCTTCCCAGGGGTCGGCTTCTCCCCAGATCATGCGTACCGGCAGCGGCGGTTGAGCGGCGCTCAGCTCTCCCAGCAGCTCGGGGGCCAGGTGGTCGTTAAACAGGTTGACGAAGCCGCGGAAGCTTTCTGTGGCTCCTGGGTCTGTGCTGGGACGGTTCAGCAGGGCTACAAGCTCGTCGTCGATGTGGGCACCACTGGGGTAGGCCCGCGCCAGCACGCTGCGGATGAAGGCCGGCCGGGCAAGCAGGCGAAACAGGGGGGTGATTACCCAGCGCTGCCTCACCAGCTGCTTCACCAGGGGGCGGCTGACGCGCTCCCAGCCCGGCAGCAGAGCGGCGCGTTTGTCGTCGAGGGTGCGCTGGGCGCAGTCGATCAGGATCACCTGGAAGGGCGGAATACCCTCGGCCAATAGCAACCTGGCTGCAGTGAGGGCCACCATGGCGCCGATGGAGTTGCCCACCAGGTGCACGCGCACTGGGCCTTGCTCTTCACCTGCCAGAAGCAGCTGCCGCACCGCATCTGTTACCTGCCGGGCCCAGAGATCGAAGCAGTACTGAACAGCGCCCTGCTTTTGCGGCTCCTGCGCTAATTGGGAAACTGGCTTATCGCTGGCGCCAAATCCCAAAAGGTCTAAGGCAAGCACCCGGGCATGGGGAGCAAGGGCTGGCAGGTTGTGGCGCCAATGGCCTACAGACGCTCCAAATCCATGTATGAGCACCACCCGGTCGGCGCTGGTGGGCGCCCCGGCTGTGAGCAAATGGATTCGATGTCCCTGCCAGTTCCAGTTGCTGGAGACCGGATACGTATCAGAAAGTGTTCCGCTCAGACCGCAGCCTTCTGGTTGGCCAGCAGGTCCTTGAGCTTGGCTAGTTCGCCGGCCCAGCGGGGATCGGGGGCTTCGCTGTCAACGTTGTCGGCGTGCACAACCTTGTTGACCGCCTTGCGAGCAGCGGTGGGTGCTGCGCTACCAGGGCGGCGATCGCCGGCGGCAGGGCTGCGGCTGTCTTTGCGCTCGGAGATCTCGATGCGTAGGGCGTTGCCGCCGAAGTCCTTGCCGTTGAGCTGCTCGATCACCGTTTCGGCAGTCTTTTGATCGTCGACGTTGGCAAATCCGAAGCCGCGGCAAACGCCGGTGTCGCGGTCGTTGACGGCTTTGAAACGCACTCCTTCACCCACGGCACTGAACAGAGCCTCGAGCTCCTTGGCATCAAAGGTCTGCGGCAGGTTGCCGACGTAGAGGCGAATGCTCATGGGGAAGGGAGGGAAAACTTCTGCAGGCGAGGAGAAACCTCTCGATGCGCCTTTGCACCTGAAAGTTAATCACGGCGACGGTCCGACCTGCAGCCTTACCCCTGCATGAGCCACCAGTGTTGTGCCGCAGCAAGGGCCTCCGCTCGGGCCTCGGGACCTGCAGCCAGGCGCCCGAAGGCTCGCTCGAGCGTGAGGTGTTCGAGCAGGCGCCCGAGCTGGGGGCCTGGAGGAATCGCCAGCTCCCGCTGCAGGCTGCGGCCATCTATGGGCGGCTTGGGATGGAACAGGGGGTCGTCTGGGAGGCGCCAGCGCTCCAGCAGACCCGTCGCAGTCTGGGGTAGTAGCAGTAGGAGAGCGGGTAGATCAGCCTCTAATTCGCTGCAGAGGGCCAGGCGGCCAGCCTCCGGCAGCCCCTCCCATCCCCCTGCGCAGCCCAACTCCTGGCGCCAGTGGCGTAGGGCCCGGCTTCGTTGCTGCAGCCGCCGGCTGCTGCGCAGGCCGGCCAGGGCTTCGGGCGGCAGTAGGGCAGTTAGCCGGGCCAGCGGCAGGGCCCAGGCAATCTCTTCGGTTTGCAGGCCCCGATGCTGCGCTTGCTCCAGGCCCAGTGCGGGCAGGGCGGTTGCGGCATCGTTGGCAGTGGTATCGGCGCCCCAGCTGCGCAGCAGGCCGCATTTGAGGGCCAGGCCTAGGCCAGTTTCCCCGCAGGGAGCGGTGGCCAATTTCTCCAGCTCCGCCAGCACCCGTTCGCCAGCTACCTGGGCGAGCTGGTTGGCATGGCGTTCAATCCAGCTGCGGCTGGTGGGTTCCAGTTCAAAGTTCAGGCAGCAGGCCAGGCGGATGCCCCGCAGCAGGCGCAGAGGGTCGGCAAGCATGTTGGCTTCGCTCACCGCCACCAGCTGGCGGCGCTGCAGGTGGGTAAGACCGCCAGTGGGGTCCACCAGTGCGGCGGCCGCGGCGCCGGCGGCGGGCAGGGGCAGGGCGATGGCGTTGATTGTGAAGTCCCGCCGCCCCAGGTCTGCTTCCAAGGTTGATCCCTCCTGCCGGGCCAGGTCGAGGGTCCAGCCGCGCAGTACCAGCCGCGCGATGCTGCGCTCGGCATCAAGCACCACGCAACTTCCCCCATGAGCCCTGGCCAGCTGGCGGGCTAGGGCTAGGGCATCCCCAGGCACGACTACATCTAGGTCGGGCTGGTGCTCCAGGCGCCCCAGCAGACCATCGCGGACTGCTCCGCCCACCAAGGCCGTGCCAGGAGGCAGGGCATCCAAGGGCAGGGGCCAGGGCTCGGCCAGCAGGCGCTGCCATAGCTCTTCTGCCACCTCGCCAGCGGGGCGGTGAGCCGTCACAATGGTCACCTGGCTCGGCCTGGGCAGCATGTGCATATGCGTGGATTGCCACTGGGTCGACCGCTGTCAGGCCTACCACGCGGTGGAGCGCCAGCACGGCGCACCCCATCTCTGCCTCGAGCCCGATCTCACCCCCACCGAGCCACGCATTCACGTGCAAGTGCAGGATCTTCTCGGGGGCGGTGTGGGTGTGGAGTGGGATGTGCAGGCCTGCGGCAGCTTTCAGCGGGATACCGGCCGCTGGCAGCGTCTCTGCCCCGGCGCAGCCCTGCCGCGATGAGAACTAGCTGATGGCTGCCGTTCTGGCTTTGCATAGCTCCAGCGAGGTCCTCGGCGTCGGCATCCGCTGGCTCGATGGGCCCACCAGCGGTCTAGAGGGCCCCACCTTGGTGCGCGCCTTTCCCCTCGGCCGCGATCTCTCCAATCAACTGTTCAGCTGCATCGAGCAGCTATTGCCCGCCGAGCAGTGGCCCCAGCTCAGCCGTCTGGCGGTGGCCACCGGTCCAGGGGGATTCACTGGCACCCGGCTCACCGTGGTGTTGGCCCGCACCCTGGCCCAGCAGTTGCAGCTGCCCCTCGATGGGGTGGGCAGCTTTTTGCTGGTGGCCCGGCGGCTGGGGATTGAGGAACCCACCTGGCTGGTCCAGGAGCTGCCGCGCCGCGGTGTGGTGGCTGGGCTTTATGCCCCTGAAGGCCTAGATCGAGGCATCGTGGAGCTTGAGGAGCCCCGGCTGTTTGCCCCAGGCACCTCATTGCCGCCGGGCCCCCAGCTGTCCGCAGCGGCCCTGCTGCCCGACGACGTTGAGCAATTACTGCAGCTGAGTGTGCAGGCGGCTCACCTAGGGCTGGCCGCTCCCTGGCAGCCCGTGCTGCCCTCCTATCCCACCTCGCCGGTGGCCGGGCTCTGATGGCCTCCCAACCCGATCCTGTACGCCGTCCTCCCCTTCGCCGCGTTCAGGGGCGCTCTCGCAGGCGTCGTTCGAGCCCTTGGGGGCTGGTGGCGCTGCTGCTGGCTGGTGGTCTGCTTTGGCTGTCGCGCGGTTGGTGGTGGCCGGCGCCCCCGCCAGCCCAGATGATCCTGGTGTTGGGCGGCGATGTGGCTCGGGAGCAGGAGGCGGCAGCTTTGGCGGTCCGCAAGGGGCTGCCGGTGGTGGTGAGTGGCGGCAGCAATCCCGAATATGCCCATTGGTTGTTTGAGCAACGCCAGGGGTTGCCTCCTCACCAGGTGCAGCTCGACTACCGCGCCCGCGACACCCTCTCCAATTTCACTTCCCTGGTGGATGACCTGCGCCAGGCCCGCATCCGCCATGCCCTGCTAGTTACCAGCAGCGACCACATGGACCGGGCCCTGCTGGTGGGACGGATCGTGGCTGGCAGCCGCGGCATCCACCTCACGCCGGTGCCGGTTTCCTGCGGCGGTCGCTGCGAGCCGGAGGGCCGGCGCAAGGTGTGGGGCGATGGGGTTCGTGCGGCCGTGTGGGTGCTGAGTGGCCGTGATCTCAGGGGCTGGGCGGCAGCTCACCTGCCTGGCCAGCAGGGGCCAGCAGGCGGCCGCTAATCAAGCCCTGGTCGAGCAGGGCATTGATCTGGGCCTGACAGGCGGCGGTAGCGACATCGAGGTCGGCGCGGCGCCGGGAGGCGGGTGGTGGAATCGGTGTGCCGATGCGGATGTGAATCGGCAGCAGCCGTGCGCTCGCTTTGCCAGGTCCTAGGGCCCGATGGCTGTTGATGATCGCTACCGGCAGCAGGGGCACGCCGGCTCGGGCCGCCAGCAGGGCTGCGCCAGCCTGGGGATCATTCACCCGGCCATTGCTCTGGCGGGTGCCGTCGATGAATACGCCTGTAGCCCAACCCTCCAGCAGACGGTCGGTGGCGGTGCGGATGGCCTCGCGGTCGCTGGCGCCGCGTGAGACTGGATAGGCCCCGCAGGCCCGGATGATTGGCCCGAGGATCGGCACCCGGAACAGCTCGGCCTTGGCCATGAAGGCCACTGGCCGGCCTAGGGCGTGGCCCAGTAGGGGCGGATCAAGGTGGGAGCCGTGGTTGGCCACCACCACCAAGGCCCCTTGCATTGGCACGTTGCTATTGCCGGCGGTACGGCCGCGATACAGCAGCCGGTAAATCGGGAACACCAGCAGATAGCTGATCAGCCGGTAGGTGAGGCTGGGCCGCGGTGTGCGGATCACGGCCGGCGGCTCGCTGGATCGGCTCATAGCGCCAGATCGGCGGCACTACTGATCTGGGCGGTGTTAATGCCAGGGCAGCTGCGTTTAATCAGGCCGCTGAGCACTGCGCCAGGACCAATCTCCACGGCGGTGTCGATGCCCAGGGCCCCGAACTGCTCCATGGTTTCGCGCCAGCGCACGCCAGTGGTCATCTGGTTCACCAGACGGGCCTTGAGCGCTGCTCCACTGGTTTCGCTGCTGGGATCGGTGTTGCTGAGCACCGGGATCGCCGCATCGGCGAAGGCCACCGACTCCAGCTCAGTGGCGAAGGCGGCGGCGGCCGTCGCCATGTAGGAGGAGTGGAAGGCGCCGCTAACTGCCAGGGGAATGGCCCGCTTGCACTTCAAGTTGCTGCTGACGGCTGCCACCGCCTCGGGGCTTCCGGAGAGCACCACCTGGGCGTCGCTGTTGTCGTTGGCAATCACAACCCCTTCGGTGGCTGCCACCAGGGCATCCAGTTCACTCCGGTCGAAACCCATCACCGCCGTCATGGTGCCGGCGCCGGCAGCCGCCATCAAAGTGCTGCGGGTTTTCATCAGCTGCAGACCGGTGGCGAAGTCAAATACCCCCGCCACAGGCAGGGCGACCAGTTCACCCAGGCTGTGGCCGGCTACCAGTTGGGGCGTGCGTCCTTGAGCCTGCAGGGCCTCGGCTAGCAGGCTTTCGATCACAAAAAGGGCCGGTTGGGTGTTGCGGGTGTCGTTCAGATCGCTGAGGTCTCCCCCTGCCGATTCAGAAGCACTGCCGGCGCAGATCGCCAGCAGGTCGCGGCCCAACAGAGCCGAGGCCTGCTCGAAGCGTTCCCGGGCTCCGGGCAGCTCCAGAACCGGCTCTGCCATGCCCACTTTCTGCGAGCCCTGGCCAGGAAACACCCAGGCAATGCCCATGCAGCCACCATCTGACGAAGTCGGCTGGAGATTAGGTCTCAGCCGGTGGGGCCCTGCCAGCGCAGGAGGGCTGCACCCCAGCTGAGGCCGGCGCCGAAGCCGCTGCTGGCCAGGAGATGGCCAGGCTGCACTCGGCCATCCTTGACGGCTTCATCCAGCATCAGCGGAATCGTGGCGGCCGAGGTGTTGCCGTATTGGGCCAGGTTGCTCAGCACCTGGCTGTGGGCCATGGCGAAGCGGTCGGCGACGGCGTCGAGGATGCGTTGGTTGGCCTGGTGCAGCAGTAGCCAGTCGAGCTGCTCGGGAGCTGTGCCGGTGGCCTCCAGCAACTCACTGAGGATTGCCGGCACCTCTCGCACCGCAAATTTGTAGACCTCCTGGCCGTTCATCTGGATCGGCGCAAAGCCGCCCTGCTGGGCCGTGAGCTCCCCGAGTAGGGGTGTGTGTCTGTCCAGCTGGGCCAGGGTGAGGCAGCCGTTACGGCTGCCGTCTGAGCGCATGCGGAAACCCAGCAGGCCGCTGTCACCTGCTGCGCAGGCTTGCACAGCCACGGCGCCCGCTCCATCCCCGAACAGCACGCAGGTGCTGCGGTCATCCCAGTCGACCCAGCGACTGAGCTGGTCGGCGCCGATCACCAGGGCCCGCTTCATGGCGCCGCTGCCCAAATATTGGCTGGCCGTGATCAGGGCAAATAGAAACCCGCTGCAGGCGGCGGTGAGATCGAAGGCCACCGCCCGGCTGGCCCCCAGGGCACCTTGCACCCGTGGCGCCGTGCCGAACAGGTCGTCGGGACTTGAGGTGGCGAGCAGGATCAGATCAACATCGTCTGGGCTCCAGCCGGCATGGTCGAGGGCGGCCTGGGCGGCGCGGCTTGCCAGGCAGGTGAGGGATTCACTGGGGCCGGCGACCCGGCGGGCACCGATACCAGTGCGGGTTCGGATCCACTCGTCGTTGGTGTCAACCCGCTCGCTGAGTTGCTGGTTAGTGATGCTGGCTGCCGGCACGGCGCTGCCGCAACCCACCAGGGCCATGCCCAGCAGACACGTTGGCTTTGGCGCTGGTGTGTTGACTCCGCCGAGCGACACCGGGAACGGCCCACAGTGGGCTCAGTCAATCACAAGCGACTGGCTCGATGGGGCTGCCCGTTTCGCTGAGGGCGTGGAGGTTGGCCATTACGCCATGGCTGGCGGCGGAGTGAGCCAGGCGCAGGGCGCTGAGCACCGAGAGGGCCTTGCTGCTGCCGTGGCCGATCACGCACACCCCGTCAACGCCCAGCAGCAGGGCGCCGCCATGTTCGGCATGGTCGAGGCGCTTTTTGATGCGACGCAGGTTGTTGATCAGGAAGGCCGAGCCCACTTTGCCGCGGCGGCCCCGGGGCAGTTCCTCCTTGATCACATCCAGGAGCACGCTGCCGACGCTCTCGAGGAATTTCAACAGCACGTTGCCGGTGAAGCCATCACAGACCACCACGTCGAACTGGCCAGAGAGAATGTCGCGCCCCTCGCAGTTGCCTGCGAACACAAAGCGCTTCTCCTCCGCCAGCAGCGGGTAGGTGCGTAGGCAGAGCTCGTTGCCCTTGCACTCCTCCTCGCCGATATTCACCAGGCCAATGCGGGGCTGGGCCACCTGCAGCACATCGCGGCTGTAGATGTGGCCCAGCAGAGCCCACTGGTGCAGATAGGCGGGCTTGCAATCCATGTTGGCGCCCACGTCCAGCACCAGCACCTGCTGTTCGGTGTCTTTCGTGGGAAATAGGGCGCCGATGGCGGGGCGATCGATGCTTTTGAGACGGCCGAGACGGAAAATTGCCGAGGCCATCACGGCGCCGGAGTTGCCAGCGGAGTAAACGGCGGTCGCCTGGCCCTGTTTAACCAGGTCCATGGCCATGTTGATGCTGGCATCGCGCTTTTTGCGCACCACCGTGGCCTCCTCGTCCATGCCCACCGATGGGCCGCTGGCCACCAGCTCGATCAGGCCCCGGGCTACTGCTTCGTTGAGTTCGTCCTGGAGGCCCATGGCGGTCACGGCGGCCTGCAGCAGGGCCGCTTCGGCCACGAAACGCACCCGCAGGGGCAACAGTTCCACAGCCCGCAGGCAACCCTCCAGGATTGGCCCAGGGGCATAGTCGCCCCCCATGCCATCTACCGCTACCCAGAGGCGGTCGGCGTCGTTGATCGGGGTGTCCTCGCCCGGACCGCCCAGGCCCCGTTGCAGGCGGCGCAGGGGGTCGAAGACCAGCGGCTGCAGCACCGTGTTGGCCATGTTGCCGGCCACACTTGTGGCGGTGCCGGCCACGTTTCCAGCCGTGTTTGCGGCGGAGCTGGCTGCAGAAGTGGCGCTATCCACCAAGCTGGTCACCGCCGCGTTGCGGCGATACCAGATCACCAGCCGGCGGATGGCCCGGCTGGGCTTGGCGCGCTTGTCAGGTCCCTTCGGAGGCAACGGCTTCAACGATGCGTTGGAACAGATAGCCGGTGCCCCGAGCTGTGAGGATCAGCTCGGGGTTGGCTGGATCATCCTCCAGTTTGGAGCGCAGCCTTGAAATGTGGACATCGACCACTCGGGTATCTACATGACGCTCCGGGGTATAGCCCCACACATCCTTGAGAATTTCACCCCGGCTGAAGGGTTCGCCGCTGCGGCTCACCAGCAGCTCCAGCAGGCTGAACTCCATGCCGGTGAGGCGGATGCGCTCATCACCTCGATACACCTGACGCTTGTTGGTGTCGATGCGCAGGTCGCCCACCGTGATCACACCTGAATTAGGAGAACCGGCGATGGACTCCTTTTCCACTCGGCGCAGCACACAGCGGATGCGGGCCTCAAGCTCCTTGGGGCTGAAGGGTTTCACCACGTAGTCGTCTGCACCAAGCTCCAGACCGGTGATGCGGTCTGCCACATCGCCTAGGGCGGTGAGCATCACGATCGGCACATCCGATTCCTTGCGCAGCTCCTGGCACACGCCGTAGCCATCAAGGCGCGGCATCATCACGTCGAGCACCACCAGATCCGGCTGGACGGTCTTGAACAATTCAAGGGCCTCGATGCCGTCGCTGGCCGTGACCACCTGATAGCCGATCATCGATAGCCGGGTCTCCAGGATCCGCCGGATGCTGGCTTCATCGTCAACGACCAGGATGATTTCCTTGCCGGGGTTGTTCCCGAGGGTGGCGGTGGGGGCGGAGGCCGTCATCACTGCAGCCGGGCTGCTACATCAGATAACCCCCACTGAAAAGGCGGGAGGGGGCGAAATTTCATTCAATGCCACCTTTCTTCATACAGCTCTTCCTCGTTAGCCCCTAGTCCGTGGCCAAGCCCAGCACTTTTTTTGTCTGTACCGGCTGTGGAGCCCAGACCCGCCAGTTCTTTGGCAAGTGCGCCAGCTGCGGCAGCTGGAACACATTGGTTGAGCAAAAGGCTGCCCCGGCGGCCGACAGTCGGCGCCGGCGGCCAGTGGCCGAGGCTGCTGCTGCTCAAGGTGTCGTTGCCGGCCAGCCGCGGCGCTCCGAGCCGATCCAAGCGGTGGGCGAGCGGGCCTTGCAGCGGCTCAGCAGCGGCTACGGCGAATTCGATCGAGTTCTGGGCGGCGGTTTGGTGCCCGGCTCCCTGGTGCTGGTGGGCGGCGACCCGGGAATTGGCAAAAGCACCCTGTTGCTGCAGAGCGCCCGCGCCATGGCGGGTCGGGCGTCGGTGCTCTACGTGAGTGCGGAGGAGTCGGCCCAGCAGGTGAAGCTGCGCTGGCGCCGCCTGGCAGAGAGCGCCGTCATGCCTGCGGGTGTCACCGCCTCAGCTGCCGAAGCCGATTTCCAGCTGCTCGCCGAAACCGATCTGGAGCTGGTGTTGCAGGAGCTCGAGGCGCTGCGGCCTGAGGTGGCAATCATCGACAGCATCCAGGCCCTGCACGATGCCGAGCTGGGTAGCGCGCCTGGTTCGGTGTCCCAGGTACGGGATTGTGCCGCCGCCCTGGCCCGCATCGCCAAGCGCCAGGACACGGCTCTGCTGCTGGTGGGCCACGTGACCAAGGAAGGCGCCCTGGCGGGGCCGAAGGTGCTGGAGCATCTGGTGGATGCGGTGCTGACATTTGAGGGCGACCGCTTTGCCAGCCACCGGTTGCTGCGGGCGGTGAAAAACCGCTTCGGCGCCACCCATGAGCTGGGCGTGTTTGAGATGCGCGATCGGGGCCTGGCTGAGGTGACCAACCCCAGCGAGCTATTCCTTGGCAGCGACGAACCCAGCGCCGGCACCGCCACAATCGTGGCCTGCGAGGGCACCCGGCCCCTAGTGGTCGAACTGCAGGCCCTGGTCAGCACCACCAGTTACGCCAGCCCGCGCCGCAGCGCTACCGGCATCGCCGTTAATCGCTTGCACCAGATCTTGGCCGTGCTCGAAAAGCATCTCGGCCTGCCCCTGTCGCGGTTCGACTGCTACTTGGCGGTGGCCGGTGGCCTGGAGGTGGAGGAGCCCGCGGCGGATCTCGGCGTGGCTGCGGCGGTGGTGGCCAGCTACCGCGACCTCACCTTGCCGCCCGGCACGGTGCTGGTGGGGGAGCTGGGCCTGGGCGGTCAGCTGCGGCTCGTGGGGCAGCTGGAGCTGCGGCTGCAGGAGGCGGCACGGCTGGGCTTCACAAGGGCGGTGGTGCCGAGGGGTACGGGCCTGGCCAAGGCTGCTGCCGGTATGGGTCTGCAGCTGCTGGAGGCCGGTGGCGTGGCCGAGGCGCTTGTGGCTGCCCTGGGGGTGAATCCAGCCGACGACCGGGGTTGATCCGGTTCAGAAATACACATCGACGCTGCCCCGACCGCTGGTTTTGAGCCAGTTCTGGGCCTCGATGTAGTTGTTCGGAGCCAGGCGGATCGCTTTGCCCCAGAAGTCGGCTGCCTGATCGAAACAGCGATCAGCCTCATCGGCATCGCCGCTTTCCTCGGCAATCGAGCCGAGGTGATGGTGGATCACCGCCATGTTGTTGAGGGCCTGGGGCATTTTGCTGTTGAGATCCAGGGCCTGGCCGTAGAAGTCGAGCGCCTTGGCGTGATCACCGTTGGAGGCAAACACCAGCGCCATGTTGTAAAGGATGAAAGCTTTGTCGTTGGGGTCATCCTCGAGGGTTAGCGCCTCCTCGTAGTTTTCAAGGGCTTCTGCGTATTCACCATCAGCCTGAGCGCTCATGCCGTCGCGGTAATAGGCGAAGGCCTCCTTGGCGCGACGGTTGGTGGGTAGCACCTTGAGAATCAGGTCGGCCATCACCGTGAAGCTCTTATCGATGAAGTTGTCGTTGCGTTGACTGCGGGGCACGGATCGGCGGCGGGCTTCGTAGGCCCATCCTGGCGGATGTCCCTAGCCTGAGTCGATCCCATTTCTTGCCTGGCCTTGCATTCGCTCCAGGAGCCGCCTCTGCTGGAGCCCCTCCTGCTTGAGATCGAGGGGATGAAGTGTGGCGGCTGCGTGCGGGCTGTTGAGCAGCGCCTGCTGGATCAACCCGGTGTGCGCCAGGCCAGCGTCAACCTGCTCACCCGTACTGCCTGGGTCGACCTCTCCTCTGCGGAAGTGGATCAGGGGGCCCTGCTCC
>CAZKER010000029.1:0-6111 GCA_964551845.1 uncultured Cyanobium sp. | reverse complement strand
ATGCCCGCGATGGACAGCGCGAAGTTCAAGGCCCTCATGCGCCATCAGGCTGGCGCCGTCACGATCATCACGGTCGGAAAGCCCGGGCAGCGCACGGGCCTGACCGCGACCGCGATGTGCTCGCTTTCGGACACGCCGCCGTCGGTGCTCATCTGCGTCAACCGCAACGCCAGTGCCCACTCGCCGATCCGCGCCAACAAGTGCTTCGCCGTCAACATTCTGGCGCAGGAGCACTTCGATCTGGCCAAGCGGGTGCTGGGCCCCCAGCTGCGCTGCATCACCTGTTGCACGGAGCTTGAGGGTGGTTTCGGGTTCAGCCGCAACTGGCTCAGTCGCCGCACCGATCTGTTCTGGACCCTCACCGCTGAGGTGCAGCGGGAGGTGCAGCAGCGTCGGCCCGGCGTTCCGGTCGCGCGCCTCGGACCCTTGCTCCACCCGGATTATCACCAGGCGGGCCCAGCACCGGAGCGGCTGGAGGGCCCGCCTCTGCTGGTGCTGGGCACCGGCTCCAACGGCGCCAATAATCACATTCAGCTGCTGGAGCAGCTGCTGCCCTTCGCTGGCCAGCTGGCGGTGGTAGCCCTGTGCGGCCGGCGCCTGGCGGTGCAGCAGCAGGTGCAGTCCTGGGCGGCCCGTAATCGGGCTCTTGCGGTGGAGGTCGTTGGCTATCAGGGTCCGGCGGCGATGGCCGATCTCTACAGGCGGGCCTGGGCGCTGGTGAGTCGGCCGGGGGCCCGCACGGCCACGGAGGCCCTGTTTATGGCCTGCCCGCTGGTGTTCAACCATTACGGCACCACCATGCCCCAGGAATTGCTGGCGCCCCGTTATTTCAGAGCACGTGGCTTGGAGGCCTCGATCCGCAGGCCCGAGGAGTTGGCCACCCTGGTCGGGCGCTGGCTTGCCGATGCCCCCAGTTATGGGGCCCTGCGCCAGCGGTATCAGCAGCAGCGTCTGCTGGCCGATCCTGTGCGGATCGTGGATCGCTTGTTGTACCTGCCAGTTGATCAGCCTGTTGAACACTGAAGGCTCAGCCTTAGTGGCTTACTCCATTCCCTGACGGGGTGCCGGAGCGTTAAGTCGTTGGGCGAAGATCAAACATCATTGCCCTGCCCCGTGGCCGAGCCGATTGCCATTGTGGGTATGGGCTGCCGGCTGCCGGGGGGGATTGAGTCTCCAGAGGGGTTCTGGGAGTTTCTGCGGGACGGCCGCGAGGCCATCACGGAGGTGCCGCCTGAGCGCTGGGACTTTGACTTGCATTACAACCCCGATCCCGCTCACCCGCTCACCCAGCACGTGCGCCAGGGGGGCTTTGTTGAGGACATCGACCGGTTTGATGCCGCCTTCTTCGGCATCACCCCGCGGGAAGCAGTTTGCATGGATCCCCAGCAGCGCCTGTTGCTGGAGGTGGCCTGGCGGGCCCTGGAGGATGCGGGCCAACCTCTGGAGCAGGTGCGCGGCACGGCCGTGGGCGTGTTCATGGGCATCTCCAGTGCCGATTACAGCTCCCTGCTTTGGGCTTCGCGGGAGCGCTACACAACCCCCGACAACGAACCCTTCGTGCTGCCGGGCAACACCGGCTGCATCGCCGCCAACCGGCTCTCCTATTTCTTCGACTTCAAGGGCCCGAGCTTCACGGTCGACACGGCCTGCTCCTCTTCGCTGGTGGCGGTGCACCTGGCCTGCGAAAGCATCTGGCGGGGGGAATCGGAGGCGGCCCTGGCGGGGGGCGTGCAGGCCCTGATCCATCCAGGCATCCAGATGAGCTTCTGCAAGGCCGGTCTACTGGCGTCCGACGGCCGTTGCAAGAGCTTTGATGCCAGTGCCGATGGCTATGTGCGCTCGGAGGGTGCCGGGGCCGTGTTGCTCAAGCCCTTGGCTGCGGCCCAGGTCGCCGGCAATCCGATCTATGCGGTGATTCACGGCTCGGCCGTCAACTCCGACGGCCGCAGCAACGGCATGGTGGCCCCCAACGCCCGGGCCCAGATCGCCTGCGTGCGCGCCGCCTTCGCCCGCGCCGGCATCGACCCCGCCGCCACCCAGTACGTGGAGGCCCATGGCACGGGCACCCGCCAGGGCGACCCGATTGAGTTGCGGGCCCTAGGCACGGTGCTGGGGGAGGGGCGACCGGAGGGGGAGACCTGTCGGGTGGGTTCGGTCAAGACCAACCTGGGTCACTCCGAAACCGCCGCGGGCATTACCGGCCTGATCAAGGCGGCCCTGTGCGTGGCTAAACGGCAGTTGCCCCCCAGCCTCCACTGCCGCCGGCCCAATCCATCGATTGATTTCGCCGCCCTCCAGCTTCAGGTGCAGACCAGCCTGGAGCCCTTCCCCTATCCAGAGCGGGCCACGGTGGTGGGGGTGAGTTCGTTTGGTTTCGGCGGCACCAATGCCCACGTGGTGCTGGCGGATGCCCCCCAGCAGAGCCCGCCGATGCGTTTCGGGGCGCGAATGCCGTTGCAGCTGATCAGCCTGTCCGCCCGCACCCCTGAAGCTCTCGTGCGAGTGGCACGGGATCTGGCCGAGCAGCTGCAGGCCCAGCCCACCTTGAAACTGGCGGACCTAGCCGCCTCCGCCAACCTCGGTCGCACCGGGTTTCGGCAGCGGGCGGTCTGCCTGGCGCGCGATAACGCCCAGCTGCTCGACCAGCTCCAGGCCCTCGCGGCAGACCAGCCCCCCCTCCCTGAGGGGGTGGCCCGCGCCACGGCATCACGGCGGCCGGGCAAGCTGGCCTGGTTGTTCACCGGTCAGGGATCCCAGGCCCTGGGGATGGGGCAGGAGCTGCTGGCTCACCCCACCTTCCGCGAGGCCTTTGAGCGGGTGGCTGCTCTGTTGGATCCCGAGCTGGACCAGCCGCTGCAGGCGTTGCTAGTGCCCCATAGCGGCGATGAGAGCCAGCCGGCCCTGTTCGCAGTCGGTTATGCCCTGAGCCAGCTGTGGTCCGGCTGGGGGGTGGGGCCGGATCTGTTGGTGGGCCACAGCAATGGCGAGGTGCTGGCCGCCCACCTGGCGGGGGTGTTCTCGCTGGAAGATGCCTGCCGGCTTGTGGTCGCCCGCGGCAGGCTGCTGCAGGCCGACACCGAGACCACCGGTCTCCAGACGTCGATGCTGGCGGCCTTCGAGCGGGAACTGCGTCAGATCAACTTCTCACCGCCCAACCGGCCGCTGGTGAGCACGCTCACGGGCCTGCTGGCCGGTGCCGAAATGGCCCAGCCGGATTACTGGTGCGACCAGGTGCTCAGTCCAGTGCGGTTCGCCGAGGGGATGGACACCCTCATCTCCCAGGGGGCTCAGGTGTTCCTGGAGATCGGAGCCGGCCCCACCCTGATTGGTATGGCGCGGCAGTGCAGCGACGATCCTGCGCTCGGCTACTGGCCCTCCCTGGTGCCCGGTCAGTCGGATTGGGAGGTGATCCTCGCCAGCCTGGGGGGCTTGTGGCGCAGTGGTTTCACGGTCGACTGGCAGGGCTTCCACAGCCCCTTTCCCTACAGGCGAGTCACCTTGCCGGGCCACCCCTTTGACAAGCAGCGCTATTGGTGGAGCCGCCAGGACGAGGGGGGTGCCCCCGCCAGCTTCTGGCTCGACCACCTGGGCATTACCGCCAGCCCGGCGCCCACCACGTCCGCCGCGCCAACGTCCCTAGCTAAAGCCGAACCATCTAAATCCGAGCCCGTGGTGCGGCTTGATCTCCCCGGTGATGTGGCCGTGTATCAGGCGCTGTTGCGCACGGTGGGCAGCGACCTGGGCGATCACCGCATCCGCGGCCAGGCCGTGTTTCCGGCGGCGGGTTTCATTACGGCGGCCCTGGCGCTGCTGGAGCAGGCGGGCGAGCCGTTGGCGCTCGGGCCCCTGCAGCTCGATCAGCCGCTCAAGCTGGCCGGCGAGCCGACTGATCAGCGCCTGCAGTGCCACTGGCGAGCCGGCAGCATCAGTTTCTACAGCCGACCCGACAGCCCGGTGCTGGCTCCCTGGCTGGGCCATGGCGAGGTGGGGGTCGGTGGTGCGTCCGTCGGCGACGCGCCTCTAGCGGTGGCGCCACCGCCAGAGGCGGCCACGCCTGTGGATCTGGCTGGCCTCTACGACTCCATGGCCGCGGTGGGGCTGGGGTATGGGCCCACCTACCGGGGCCTGAGCCAGCTGCAGGTGGCGGAGGGCCAGGCCTGGGCGGTGCTGGAGCGGCCGGCCGGTGGCCTCGACCGGGGCCTGATCGATAGCTGTTTCCAGGCGGTGGCGGTGCTGCTTGATCCCGCGGCCCGGGAGGGGCAGTTGTTGTTGCCGGTGGGGCTGGAAGCCCTCTGGCTGGCGGCGTTGCCCCTGCCCGACCGGCTGCACTGCCAGGTGCGGCTGCAGCCCAGTGAAGAACCAGCCTTTGTGCTGGCCGATCTGCTGCTGCACGATGGCGCGGCGCCCCTGGGCTGGATCCGGGGTTTCCGTCTGCGGCGGCTGCCGCGCCAGGCACTGGAGTGGCTGTTCCCGCTGCCGGCCGAGGCTCCCCAGGCGGGCCCCCAGGATTGGTTGTTGGCCACCGACTGGCAGGAAGCGCCGGTGCTCGCGCCCATTGCTCCGGGGCCCGAACCACTGCTGCTTTGGCCAGATCTGAGCCAGAGTGGAGTCACCCTGGAGGGGCTGGCGGCAGAGCTGTTGCAGCAGGCTCAGCAGCTGGCCGCGGTTCCGGGCCGGCCGGTGTGGCTGGTGCTCGAGGGCGGTGCTGCCCTGGCTGTTGGCGCGGGCGTGAGAGCGGGCCTGGCCGGGTTTGCCCGCTCGGCGGCCCTGGAGCAGCCAGCCTTGGGCTGGACGGTGCTGTATCTCGACGACGGCCCGCCGCCCACCCCGAGCGACTGGCCGGCCCTGCTGGCCTTGGGCGAGCGGGAGCCGGTGTTGGCCTGGCGCGACGGCCGGGCTTGGGTGCAGCGGCTGCAGCCCCTGGCGGATCGCCCCTTCCGCCTGGAGAGCAGCGCCCTGGGCAGCCTGGAAACCCTCCGGGCGATACCCCTGCAGCGGCAGGCCCCCGAAGCGGGGGAACTGGAGCTGGCGGTGGAAGCCACGGGCCTCAACTTCCGCGATGTCTTGAATGCCCTGGGCCTACTGGCGGGCTACAGCCGCGAGCTGGGCATGGATGCCGACGCCCGCATGCCCTACGGCGGTGAATGTGTGGGTCGGGTGGTGGCTGTGGGGCCTGGTGTGGATCCGGGCCTGGTGGGTCAGCGGCTGTTGGCGGCCCTGGCGGTGGGCAGCCTGGCCAGCCATGTGGTGTGCCGCGCTGCGCTGTGTGTGCCGCTGCCACCGTCCCTCGATCCGGCCATCGGGGCGAGCGTCAGCACCGCTTTCCTCACCGCCATCTACGGCCTGCAGACCCTGGCCCAGCTGCGCCCGGGTGAAACCGTGCTGATCCACGCGGCCGCTGGCGGCGTGGGCCAGGCGGCCCTGCAGGTGGCCCTGCGCTGTGGCGCGCGGGTGTTGGCCACCGCCAGTGCGGCTAAGCAGGCCGGCTTGCTGGCCCAGGGGGTGGAGGCAGTGTTCGATTCCCGCAGCCTCGTCTTCCGCGAACAGGTGCTGGACGCCACCGGCGGCCGCGGTGTCGATGTGGTGCTCAACAGCCTCAAGGGCGATTGGGTCGATGCGAGTTTTGCGGCTCTGGCGGAAGGCGGGCGCTTTGTGGAGCTCGGCAAGATCGAGATCTGGAGCCGGGAGCAGGCGGCGCGGCGCCGTCCAGATGCCTGCTACTTGCCCTTCGATCTGCTGGAGGTGGCGGTGGCGGATCCGGCCCTAGTGCGGGGCTTGCTGCTGGCCTTAGTGGCCGACCTCGAGGCCGGCCACTTCGCGCCGATCCAACTGCAGACCTTCCCGATCGCCCGCAGCGTCGAGGCCTTTCGGCTGATGGCCCAGGCCCGGCATGTGGGCAAGGTGGTGATCAACCAGGGCGAGCGTCCGGCCCCCTGGCTGATTGGCCCTGACGCCCCATACCTGGTGACCGGCGCCTTTGGCGGTATCGGCCAGCAGCTCTGCCACTGGTTGGCGGCCCGCGGGGCCCGCTCCCTGGTGTTGGTGGGCCGGCGTCCCGATCCCCAGCTGGTGGAGCAGCTGCGCAGCCAGGGCGTCGCTTGCCTATCCGTG
>CAZKER010000028.1:0-4141 GCA_964551845.1 uncultured Cyanobium sp. | reverse complement strand
GTTTCACCGTCAACCCCGGCGCACCCGATTCCCCCAGTCCCCGCTACACGCCCCGCCAGGCCTCCCTCGCCCTCGGTGGCCTCAGCGTCAACACCGCCCTCACCCCCGCCGATGGCACCACCCAGGTATGGCTGAGTGGCGACAGCCGCGGCAACCTCTTCGCCGGTGGCGGCTATTCGGTGTCCAACGACTTCCAGTTCCAGCTGGCAGCCGGCGTGTTCAACGGCATCGAGCCCCGCAATTCCTTCGTGAACACCTACGCCGGCAATGGTGGCCTCAACCTGCGCTTCGGCGGCAAAGCCATGGTGTTTCGGCCCACCAAGGCCCTGCCCCTCTGGGCTGCCGGCCGCATCTCCCTCGGCCGCAACGAAGACGAGAGCAGCAAGCAGGGCTACCTCTTCTTTGAAACCATGAACACCTGGGAGGCCACTCCCAGCCTCGCCTTCCACCTCAACCCCAAGGTGGCCTGGAGCGGCGGCGGCACCAGCTGGGGAGTGGGCCTGGCCGCCAACCTGCAGCTCGGGCCGCGCTTCCAGCTGATCCCCGAGCTCAATGTGGTGGCCACCGACCTGGGCGGCGAAAACGGCAGCAATGGCAGCTTGGTGCTGCGCTGGCTGGCTTCCACCAGCACCACCGTGGATCTGTATGTGTCCAATGCCGCGGGCCTGCTCGATCTGGGCCAACTACTCGGCAACGACCAGGTACGGGTGGGCCTGCGGCTGGCCTTGAACTTTTAATGGGGCTTAAGGCAAGCGGTGTAGCCGCACCCGGATACCGTTGCGGGAGCGCAGCGTGAGCCGCGCCACCAGCTCCGGCTCGTGCTCCGGATCGGGCACCACCTCAAAGCGCCGCACCAGCTCCGCCAGCACCAGCAGCGCCTCCTGCTGAGCAAACGCCGCTCCAGGACACTTGCGCGGCCCCAGGCCGTAGGGCAGAAACGCATCGCGGCTCCAGCGGCGGTCTTCAGTGCTGGAGGCCTCGTCGGAGGTGTCGGTCAAGAAGCGCTCAGGCCGGAAGGAGTTGGGCTCGCTCCAGTGCTGCTCATGGCGCTGGATCACCCAGGGGGAGATGGCCACCAGGGCCCGCATCGGGCAGCGGCTGCCCGCCAACTCCGTATCGGTCTGGGCCTCTCGGATGAAGAAACTCAGCGGCGGGTAGAGCCTCAGCGTTTCATTGAAAATGGCGGCCCCATAGCTGAGCTGGCGCAGCTCCTCGAAGCCCAGCGGCCGATCCGGCGCGCCGGCCCGGGAGCTCAACACCTGCAGCACCTCAGCGCGCAGGCGCTGCTGCACCACCGGAAACCGGCCCAACAGATACACCGCCATCCCCAGGGCACAAGCGGAGGTTTCGTGGCCCGCCAGGAACAAAACACACACCTGATCCACCAGCTCATCGCGGCTGAAGCCGTCACCGGTTTCCGGATCCCGGGCCGCCAGCAGGGCCCCCAGCAGGTCGTCACCAGGGGCGCTGACATCGGCCAACCGGGCGTCGATCGCAGCGGCAATCCAGGCTCGAATCGGGGCAGCATGGGTGGCCAGGTAGCCCTGCAGGCGCCGCCGCGACAGCCGCAGAAAGCGCAGCATCAGCGCCCGGCCAGCCCGCTTCTGGTAGCGAGCAAATGCCGCAAAGATCGCCTCTGCCTCCACACCCTCCAGGGGGCGCGACAGGATCGTGCGCACGATTACATCGGCCGTCACCAGGGTCATCTCGGCGTCGGCATCGATCGAGCGGCCATCGGCCAGGGCCTCCAGCCGCGCCAGGCTTGCCTCGCAGGCCGCCACCATCTGGGGACATACCCGCTGCAAATGGGCCACCTGGAAGGCCTGATCCACCAGGCGGCGCTGGTGGGCCCATTCCGCTCCATTCACGGAGAAGATGCCGCGGCCGATCAGCGGCTCCAGCATCCACAGGGTGTAAGGGTGCTTGGGAAACTGGTCCACCTCTTTCACCATCACCTGCCGCACCGCCTCCGGGTCGTTCACGAGCAGCAGATCGAGCCCCATAAACCGGAGCCCCCCCACCGGAATGCGGAAGTCCCATTCGTTCAGCAGGCCAAACCAGGAAGAAAGGCCCCGGCAGATGCGGCGCAGGAAATTGGCGGTGTAGGGCTCCGGATGGGGATAGGTGGGGTCCTCGCTCATGGCACCAGCAATTCCTCGATCAGGTCAAAGCCGCCGCTGTGCTCCGGCTTAGCGGTGCGCAGGTATTCGAAGTGCAGATCAAATTGATGGCTCAGCAGCGCCCCCAGGCTGGTGAGCCCCTGGCGCTGGGCCAGGGGGATCAGCTGCAGCTCGGGGTAAGGGACCTCCAGGCAGGGAAGGCCGCAACTGCGGTAGGGATCAACCGCCGCAAAGCAGAGGTAGTCGTCGCGGGAAGTGACATCCCGCCAAGGAAGCCTGGGTTCCTGAGCCAGCAGGGCCAGATCGGCGTGGAACGACTGGGCCTGGCTGTGCACCGCCAAGTTGGCCAGGTTCTGGCCCAGGCTGAGCAGCTGCAGCCGCCCCGCCAACACCTCGTCGGCTCCCTGGCGGCGCAGCTCGGCGGCCAACATCGCCATCACGAAGGAGCCGCTGCTGTGGCCCACCAGCCACACCTGAGCCGCCGGATCGCCGGCCTCCAGCACCAGAATCCGTCCGGCCAGCTCCCCCACCCGCTGGCGCAGATCACGGTCGCGGGCCTGGCCCAGCCGATGGGTGAAACGAATCGAGCGAAACAGCCACACCACGCCGAGCGCCTCCGCCAGCCGCCAGGCCTGCCAGCCGCCTACCAGCAGCCACAGCATCTGAAGGCCCAGCACCAGCTCTGCAGGTGCGCTCGTCAAACCGCCCAGCATCCCCACCACGGCACAGGTCAGGGCGAGCGCAGCTAGTGATAGGAGCCCATAGAGCCCCGGATACAGACCGCAGAGGGCCACTTGAGGGGACCAACGGCGGATCTTGCGATATCCCCCCCCCAGCAGATACCAGCCATACATGACCAGACCCTCCCAGAGCAGCACCAGCGGACTGCGCGGCCAGTGGGCCCTGGCGATGTCATCCCAGTGAAGGAAGCAGAAGTCGACACCAGATGCCCCGTCCTCCCGGACCTGCCAGCGGCTGATCAGACGGTTTAAAAAATCATTGCGCCGATGCCCCACCCGCAGCCCCCGGCCACTGCGCCGCTCCAGCTGACGCACCTGCTCAGCGAAGAGGCGGTAGTAAAACCCAGCGCCGCGGGGATCGAAGCCACTGAGGAAATAGACCCGCCGGCGCGGTCGATCCGGGTCAACAATGACGACATCGCCTGAGACGCCGTGGTCGTGACCCGCCTGCTTCAACGACGCCGTCTCCCGATCGCAATTGGCGTTCTGGCAACCCTACAGGCGCTGCCATTGCTGGCCGCCAGCCCCGCCGCCCGGGTAACCCTCTCGGGACATCACGGCAAGTACATCGCCTCCGTCGTGGTGCCGGTGTCGGCCCCAAAGGCCTGGGCCGTGCTCACGGACTACGAGTCCATGGTCGGCGTGATGCCCGACATCCAGCAGGCCAGGGTGGTAAGCCGCAGCGGCCGCAACTTGGAACTGGCCCAAACCTACAAAGCCCCCTACACCTTCGGCCAGAGCATCAAGGCCCGCCTGCTGGTGCAGGAAACACCCCCCACCAAAATGACCTACTCCCTGATCAGCGGTGACCGCATCAAGCAGCTCCAGGGCACCTGGACGATCACCCCGGTGAAGGGAGGTGTGCTGGTGAAGCACCAGATCCAGGTGGTACCCCAGATTCCCGGCTTCCTGCTGGGCACCTATTACGACCTCACTGAAACCAACCTGCGCCAGTCCATGCAGATCCTGGCCAAGCAGATGCTGAAGGGCTGAGTCCCTAGCCGGCCAGCCGCTCCACGCCCCGGCCTCGCACCCGGTAGTGCACGCCGCGCCACTCCACCCGCCGGGCCAGGGACGCCTGCAAGGTGGCCAGTCCATACACCCACTGGGTAAGCGGCAACCAGCGCAGCAGCCGCCAGGCGTGGGCCAGATCCGGCCGGGGCAGGCGGCCACCCAGGGGCTCCAGGGCCCGGGCGGCCACCGCTTCGATCAACAGCAGCAACGCCACACAGCCCAACTCGTAGCCCAGTAGCGCCGCCAGCAGCAGGCCCGCATCGGCGA
>CAZKER010000027.1:0-6851 GCA_964551845.1 uncultured Cyanobium sp. | reverse complement strand
CTGATTGGCTCCCTAATCGCGACACTCCCATACCGCACACAGATGGGTTCTTCCCTGCTCAGCACCCTGCTGTTGCTCCTAGTGGGGGCCCTGTTGGCCAGGCTCACCGCCACTCGCTTGGCGCGCTGGGCCGTGCCCGCGATCGTGCTGGAGCTGCTGGTGGGTTTCTTGTTGGGCAACAGCGTGCTGCCCTTCAGCAGCATCGCCCCCCTCGCTGGACTCACCGAACTTGGGGTGCTCACTCTTTTTTTCATGGTGGGTCTGGAGGTACGTGGTGGCTTGCTGGGATCCAGGCCGGCGGCAGTGCTGCGCACCGTGCTGCTCTCTGCTCTCACGCCGCTGCTGGCTTGGTGGCCGTTGCAACAGGGCTTTGGTCTTGCCACCGCCTCCACTGTTTTGTGTGTGGCCGTGCTCAGTGCAACCGGCACCGGAGTGACTCTCCGGGCCCTTGGCCAGGCCTCCGCCTTAAACACTCCTTCTGGCCGCCTTTTGGTGGGGGTGTCGGTGCTCGACGACCTACCGGCCATAGCTCTGCTCACCCTTTCGGTGGCACTGGGGGCGGCACCGGGAGCCTCGAGCCCATCCCCCGCCCTGCTGACGGCGCTGGCATTGGGGCTGGTGCTGTTGAGCCTGCCGGCCAGTAGTTGGTGGTTGCAGCGCTACGGCCCCTGGCGGCCTGGCTTGCTTGGGGTGCTGCTGCTGTTGATCGGTTGCAGTTGGATCGGCGAGATGGGCCGCCTCACGAGCCTGCTCGGGGCGCTGTGGGGCGGGGTGCTGCTGAGCCGCTTGGCGCCGATGCCGGAGGGCAGCCTTGAGGCTTCAGACCTGCGTAGCAACTTGGCCTTGCTTTCGGAGGTGTTTTTGCCTCTCTATTTCATCAGCGTGGGCATGCGCATCCAGGCAGGCACCCTGCTGCAGCCCGGTGCCTGGGCCTTGGCCCTGACGCTGCTGCTGCTGGCGATTGGTTGCAAGTTGATCTGTGCCTTGGGCATCAGCCGCCAGGATCAGGCGGCTGGAATTGATCGCTGGGTGGTGGTGTTCGGGTTGATTCCGCGGGGCCTGCCGGGCTTGGTGTTTGCCTCAACAGCCCTTGCCAGTGGCGTGATCACCCCCGCGCAGTTTTCGGCACTGGTACTGATGGTGAGCTGCACCACGGTGCTTGGACTGCTGCTGCTTGGCCGCCGCTTGGCTGCCTTGGCGTCGCCTTAGCCCAAAGCGACGATGGCTTGCTGCAGAGCTTCGTAGCACTGCTGCAGCTGGGCATCGCTGCTGCCTAGGGGCGGCAGCAGATACACCACGTTGCCGAGGGGGCGCAGGTAGACCCCGTGTTCCAGACACTGACGCTGGATCTGTTTGCCGATCGGGTTGAGATAGCTGTTTTCGCCAGCGTCGAGCTCGAAGGCGGCCATGGTGCCCAGGCAGCGGGGGCGAAGCACCCGGGGATGGCGGCTGAGCAGCTCCAGCAGGGGGGTGTGCCGTTGCTCAAATCCCTCAAAGCGCTCAGGGTTTTGCTGCAGTAGATCCAGGCTGGCCAGGGCGGCGGCGCAGCCCAAGGGATTGGCCGTGAAGCTGTGGCCATGGAAAAAGGTATCGCTGGGCTTCTCGCTGATGAAGCCTTGGTAGAGCCGTTCGCTGGCCATCGTTGCGCCCATTGGCAGAAAACCACCCGTGAGCCCTTTGGAGAGGGCCATCAGGTCGGGCTGGATACCGGCTTTCTGGCAGGCAAACAGGGCTCCGGTGCGGCCGAAACCGGTGAAGACCTCATCGGCGATTAACAGGGCTCCGGCGGCCTGGACCCTCTCTGCCGCTGCCTGCAGGAACGCTGCACGCACGACGCGCATGCCACTGGCTCCCTGGATCAGGGGCTCGAGAATCACCGCTGCTGTGGGTGTCTCCAGTGCCAGCTCAAGTTGGTCAAGGGCCTGCTGTTCCCGCGCCTCAACGCTGTCGTCGTCCCAGTGGCTGTGGGGCCAGGCGATCCGGGCCACGTCAAACAGCAGGGGTTGGTAGGCGGCGGTGAATAGGGAGCGATCACCTAGGGCCATGGCGCCCACCGTGTCGCCGTGATAAGCACCCTCAAAGGCGATTAGCTGGCGGCGGCTGGGGCTGCTGTCAGTTCCGCCGCTGCCCTCTTGGTTGCGCCACCACTGCCAGGCGATCTTGAGGGCCACCTCCACGGCGGTGGAGCCATTGTCTGAGAAAAACAGGCGCTGCAGCCCGGTGAGGGCGCTGAGCCGGGTGGCTAGTTGCTCGGCGGGTTCGTGGCTGAAGTTGGCGAAGATCACCTGCTCCAGCTGCTGGGCCTGGCGAGCAATCGCCGCCGCAATGGCTGGTTCGGCGTGGCCGTGCAGCGTCACCCACCAGCTGCTGATTGCGTCGATCAGGCGCCTGCCATCCTCCAGCTCCAGCACACTGCCGCGGGCCGATTGCACCCTCAGGGGCGCGGGGCTGATGGCTACCTGGGTGGTGGGGTGCCAGAGGTGCGGGTGCCAGGTCATGGGCTCAGGCTTCAAGGTGATCAATGAAGCGACTCGAAAGTCGCCGGATCGTGGCATTGGCTCGCCGTTCTAAACCTCTGGCCGTGTCCCGCGTGATGCCCATCTGACGGGCGGTGGCGCTCAGGCTCAATGGTTCTCCTGCGGCGATGCCATAGCGCAAGCGCAGCAGCTCGGCCTCTTGTTCGGGCAGTTCCTCGAGCAGCTGCTGAATGTCTTCTTGCATCAGGGTTACATCCACCTGCTCCTGAGGCTTGCTGACTTCGCAGGCCAGGCTGTCGAGCAGGCTTAACTCTGATGGTGAGGCCTGGTGGCCATCGAGGCTCAGAGGTTGTTGTGCTCTGAACATCACCTCGCGGATATCGAGAGACTTAAGCCCTGTGGCCGCCGCCAGCTCCTCTAGGTTGGGATCCCGACCCAGCTGCTGGCTGAGGGACTGCTGGATCTGACGCAGCCGGTGCAGCTGATCCACCATCGTTGACGGGAGGCGGATTGTCCGCCCCTTAGCCACCAGGGCGCTGCTGATCCCGTCGCGGATCCACCAGGTGGCATAAGTGGAAAACCGGTAGCCGCGGCTTGGGTCAAACCGTTCCACGGCGCGGATAAGGCCAATCGTGCCCTCCTGGATCAGATCCTCCAGGTCGCCTGGGGTGTGTTGGTAGCGGCGGGCCATGTTCACCACCAGGCGGATATTGGCGAGCACCATGTGGCTGCGGGCCTGGTTCGCCTGCCTCAGGCACCGCTGCAACTGGCGTACGTCCGTGCCGATCTCCAGGGCCCAGGCTTCGAGGCTCGGTTTCACGCCGCCGGCCCTGAGTTTCATCTCTTCGGATACATCGGTGGCCCGGCATCCACGTTGAACAAGCCGGGCAAGGCTGATCTCCTCATCAGCGGTGAGCAGCGGGATGCGGCTGATGGCGCGCATGTGCTGGCTGAGTGCGTCGCAGCCGCCCTTTGGGCGCTTCTGTGGCGCAGGCATTTGGTAGGTATTTGCTGGAGGTCGGCAAACGGTAGAGGATATTTTTGTCGTTGGGTGTTAAGGGCACTGCTTATCAACCAGTAGCCGCAATCCCTGTGATCAGGCATCCTGATTAATGGCTGTTTTTCTGCAGCTGATGGGCTGGCAGTTGTAAGCAGTGGATCAGTTGCTTTGCTGATCATGTCTTGCTTGCTTCACCAGCCAATAGGCGGCGGCAAGGCCAACCACAATGACGCCAAAGCCTGCCATGAGCTGGGGTTTGCTTTCAGTTCCTGGCGGCAGCACGATGACTTTTCTGGCTACGGCAGTCATGGCCGTTAGTAAAACCAGTTCAATTTGCACCACCTGATCACGCAGGTAGGCAGTCACGTTCTGTAGCACTTCTAAGGCGATAAAGATCAGCAGAAGTCGATCGAGCAGTTTGATCAACCCCCCTTCAAACCAATCGGTCTGGAATTGGAAGATTTTGATGCTGGATTCAACGACGAGTTCGAAAACGGCAAAGCCGATCACCACGGCTAAAAGTAGGGCTAGAAGTTTGGCCAGTTGTCGTTCATATCCATGGATGGTGGAGAGGAATCGTTTGTCGTTGAACAGATTCATGGGGCATCACCAAAGACAAAAAAAGGGGCCCGGTTTGGCCGAGCCCTCGTGGGTTTGGATTGGGGCGTCAGCCCATGGCTGCGACAGATCGCTGGAGGGCGTCGCGACGGCTCAGGTTTGTGCGATCAGGTGTCAGCTTCTTGTAGAGGCCGAGCTTCTCCAAGCGGCGCTGAGTCGTGCCGGTGGCGCCCACAACGAATACCTCACGCCCTTTCTCGATCGCTTCTTCAACGGCGTTCTCCACGGCCAGTGCTGCGGTCACCCCAAGGTGTGACACTTCGGTGAGGTCAAAAACCACCGCCTTCACGTCGCCGATGGCGTTGTGTTCACGTCCGATGGCCTTTGCGACCCCGAAGATCATGGCGCCGTTTAGCTGGAACAACAACACCTTTCCTTTGCCTTGGTCGAGCAGGGCCTTCTCGTCGTCGGGAATCAGCAGGTCGCCGTCGCCCGTACTGATCGACTTGACGCTCTTGCTCTGCAGGGCGCTCATCTTGTCGATGGTGAGGATGTTGGCGATGAACACGCCGATGCCCACAGCGGCGATCAGATCGACCAGCACCGTGAGGCCGATCACCAGATACATGATCAGAGCGCCGCTGATCGAGATGCGGTGGGCTCGCTTGAGGAAGCCCCAGTCGACGATGTCGACACCCACCTTGAGGGCGATGCCGGCCAGCACGGCTTGGGGGATCTGGGCGGCGACGCCAGTGAAGGCCAGGATCACCACCATCAGGATCACGGCGCGGCTGATGCCTGAGAGGGCGCTGCGCCCGCCGGCCTGAATGTTCACCACGGTGCCCATGGTGGCGCCGGCACCGGCGATGCCACCGAACAGGCCAGAGGCGATGTTGCCTAAACCCTGGCCGATCAGTTCTTTGTTGGAATCGTGCTCGGTGCGGGTGATGCTGTCGGCCACCACGGCTGTCAGTAAGGCATCAATGCAGCCGAGCATGCCCAGCACGGCGGCATCGATAAGCATTTTGCTGGCTTGTCCCAGCTCGAAATAAGGCATGCGCAGCTGGGGGAAGCCCGAGGCGATTTCACCGATGCGGCGAATCTCCTCGCCACCAGCGCCACCGCTGAGCAGGGTGAGAGAGAGCACTGTGCCGGCGATCAGGGCAATCAGCTGGGGTGGGGCGATTTTCTTGATCGCCGCCGGGGTGAACCAGAGGATGGCCAGGGTGATCACCGCCAAAACCACTTCCGGCTGGCGGGCGTTCTGAAGCAGCTGTGGCAGGGCGCTAAGGGTACCCATCACGCCGCCCTTGGGGATGGCCTGGCCGAGGAAGGGGCCCAGCTGCAGGATGATCAAAATGAGCCCGATGCCGCTCATGAAGCCCGATATAACCGTGTAGGGCATCTGGGTGACGTAACGCCCCAGCTTCAGGAAGCCGAAGACGATCTGAAACACGCCGGCGAGCATCACCACGGTGAAGGCCATGGCCAGGCCGTTTTCCGGATCAGCAGCGGTCAAACTCGCGATGACGGCTGTCATCACCACCGTCATCGGCCCGGTGGGCTCAGAAATCAGGGAAGGGGTGCCGCCGAACAGGGCGGCAAACAGGCCCACCAGCACGGCCCCCCAGAGGCCGGCGGCGGCACCTGCGCCGGAGGCCACACCGAAGGCAAGGGCCATCGGCAGGGCGATCACCGCAGCTGTGACACCGCCGAAGAGATCGCCTTTGATGTTGTTGGTGCTGATGTGATTCAGCAGCCGCAGGGCCGGGCGCTGGGGCGGCGACGGAGCGGATGTCATTAATGGATGTATTGATTGGCACAGAACCTTAGGTAGGGCCCAATGCCGGTTGGGTAATAGCTGCATGCTCCGGATATTGCTTGTGGCAATGCGCGTGAGAAGCGGCGCTGATCACTGCATATAAACCACCTCTGCGCCCCAATAAGAGATAGGTCGATCCATGCTCTCTTGGCTATTCGGTGGTCTCGATGACCGTGCTGATCCTGCTGGTGTTGGCCTGGTGCGGTTTGCGCACCTGGCTGGTGTTGGCCCAGGTGCTGCGCCATTCGCCCGAGGCCCGGCTCGGGAGGGCCTTTCAGCAGGAACTCAAGGATCGGGGCCTGATCGATGCCCCTGCTGACCACTAGAAAGATCCCGGGTCTCCTTGGCTTTGCCACCCCAAACGCAATGTCACCGTCCCTATAAATCCACAACCTTGTTCATTCCCGATGTTGCCGATCTCTCCGCTGTTGCTGGAGTTCAGTTCCCACCAGCTTGAAGTTGCGGAAACCCTGATTCAGGTGGGCCGCTTTGTGGTGATCTTCATCGCCGCCCGGGCCATCGCCGAAGTGATGGTGCGGCTGCAGCTGCCCACGATCCTCGGTGAGCTAGTGGCTGGGGTGCTGATCGGTGTTTCGGGACTGCATTTGATCGTGCCGCCAGAAACCCAGGCCCAGCTAAGTGACGGAGTAGCAGGTCTACTTGCCTCCTTGGCCCAGATCAGCCCCGACGCGGCACGAGAGGTCTACAGGGAAACATTCCCAAACCTGCAGGCCGTATCCCAGCTAGGCCTGTTCGCTCTGCTTTTTCTTACTGGTCTGGAGAGCGAGCTTGACGAGCTGGTGGCTGTGGGCGTCCAAGCCACCACTGTGGCCGTGGCTGGTGTGGTGCTTCCCTTTGCCCTGGGCACCGCCGGCCTCTACTTCCTTTTTCATGTACCGCTGATTCCGGCTGTGTTTGCCGGTGCCGCCATGACAGCCACCTCGATCGGCATCACCGCCAGCGTGTTCGGTGAGTTGAAGTGGCTGAAGCGCCG
>CAZKER010000026.1:0-2697 GCA_964551845.1 uncultured Cyanobium sp. | reverse complement strand
CTGCTGATCGCAGCCAGCCCGCAGCAGTTGCGCGTGGTGGTGGTGCACCAGCCAGCGGCCGTGAACCGGGCCGAGGACCGCTCCAACCTGTTGCGCGGCCACTCTG
Organism: uncultured Cyanobium sp.; assembly: GCA_964551845.1. Lineage (GTDB taxonomy): Bacteria > Cyanobacteriota > Cyanobacteriia > PCC-6307 > Cyanobiaceae > Cyanobium_A. The sequence goes on along the minus strand of CAZKER010000026.1, from coordinate 2,591 downwards.
CCGCCCTGCGGATCTGGTCTGCCGCCGGGGCCGATCTCGTCCTGGGCGGGCACATTCATCTGCCCTATACGCTGGCACAGCAGGGTTTGGCGCGGCGACTATGGGTGCTCCAGGCCGGAACCGCCGTGTCGTCGCGCAACCGCCCTGAAGCGCCCAACTCGGTGAACATCCTGCGCTGGGGAACGGAGGGGGAAGATTGCCTCATCGAGCAGTGGGACTTTGCGCGCGACGATCAAGGCTTCGTCCGCAAGGTGGTCGCACCTGTAAAGCCAGAACGCGGCTGATCTCAGGGCAGTAGCCCCCTCTTTAGCCCCCGGCAGGCCTAGCCTGTCGGCGAGGCGCTGACCTGCGGGGACGCCTCAGGCTGAGGCGCTGTCGTAACGCTCGGCCAGGGTGCGCAGGGCAATGTCCTTGCCCGGGAACAGGTTTTCCCGGCCGATCACCACGTCCAGGCCGGCGCGGTCGAGTGCCTCCCGCACCGGCTTCTTGAGGCCCGAGAGCATCAGGGTGACGCCGGCCAGCTTCAGGTCGGAAGCCAAGACCCTTAGCTTCTCCTCCCCGGTGGCATCCATTCGGTTGATGCCGTTGCCGATCACCAACACCGCCCTGGCCTGGGGAAACTGGCTCAAGGCCTTCATCACCGCTTCCTCGAAGAAGGCCGAGTTGATAAACACCAGCGAGGCGTCGAAGCGCAGCACCACGTAGTGCTCGCTGATCGGGGGCAGATCACGGCTGGCTGCCCCCGCCAGAGTGCCGTCCTTGGTGCGACCCAGCATCTCGCTGCGCGGCTGCATGACGCCGTGCAGGAACATCAGGATGGTGAGCACCACCCCCACCAGCACGCCGTTGGCCAGTTGGGGCGCCATGAGCAGGGTAGCAGCGAAGGTGAGGCCGCCCACCACACCGTCGCTGCGGCGAACGTTCCAGGCGTGACGCAGGGTCTTGAAGTCCAGCAGGCTGAACACCGCACTCATCACGATGGCGGCCAGCACGGGCTGGGGAAGATGGTAAAAATATTCCGTAAAGAAGAGCATTACCAGGACCACACCCAGGGCGCTGATGATGGCGTAGAAGCCGGTCCGGGCCCCGGACTTGGCCGCTACCGCCGAGCGGGAGAAGGAGCCCGAGACGGTGTAGGACTGGAAGAAGCTGCCGACGATGTTGGCCAGGCCCTGGCCGATCAATTCCTGGTTGGGGTTCAACTTTTCGCGGCTCTGGGCGGCCAGGGCGCGGGAGATGGAGGTGGCCTCCATGAAGCCGATCAGGGCCATGATGAAAGCGGTACCCAGCAGCCCCGTCATGACCCCCAGATCCATTGGCGGCAGGGTGAATTGGGGCAGGCCGGCCGGGATGTTCCCGACCACCTGGCCACCGCCGGAGAGCTTGATCTTGCCGTCCTTGGTACCGGCGAAACGCCAGACCGGATCGAGCCACGTTGCGCTGGATGCGGCCCGGAAGACAGGCTGACCGTCGCTGCCGGTGACAGGTACCAAGGCATGGCGATAGACCGCCACGCGCTGGCCGTAGAGCTGCTTCTTGAGGCTGCCTTCCTCGCCGGTCAAGCGCAGCAGTTGAGCATCCAGGCCGTAGTCGTGGGCCTCTGTCCGAGCCAGGGTGGCGATCTTGTGCCGCATCTCGCCCTGGGCCTGTTTGTTCGCGGCAAGTACAGCCTCCAGTTCGGTGAACTTGACGAAGGCGGCACGGGCGACGGGATCCTCGATGCGCTCCGGGCCCAACATTGCCGTCTTTTCGAAACCGATGGTGGCGCTGATCACTGTGCCCAGGAGTACCACCACCAGGACTCCGGGTGCCTTCGGCACAAGCTTCTTCAGCAGCCAGAGCACCACCAGGGTGCCCACGCCGAAGGCGATGGTGGGCCAGTGGGCCAGCGGCAGTTGCAGCAGCACATGCATGAGGTCACGCAGGAACATGTCCGAGCGGGGCATGGGCACGTTGACGAAGCTGTTGAGTAGCGACAACCCGATAATCATTGCCGCGGCGTTGGTGAAGCCGTTGATCACCGGGTGGGAGGCCAGGTTGATGAGCACGCCCATGCGGAAGCCGCCCAAGGCGAGCCGCATCACCCCCACCATCAGCGCCAGGGTCATCGACAGTTGGATGAACTCGTCGCTGCCCCGGCTGGCCAGCGGCTCGATGGCTGCGGCGGACATCAGCGACAGCAGGGCCACCGGACCGGTGTGCAGGAAGCGGGAGGCCCCCCACATGGAGGCCACCATCACCGGCAAGAAAGCGGCGTAGAGTCCGTAGACCACAGGCAGCCCGGCCAGGGTGGCGTAAGCCATGGACTGGGGGATGAGGATCAGGGCCACGGTGACGCCGGCGATGAGGTCGCCGCGCAGGCCCTCTGCCGACGGGGGATACCAACGAAGGAAAGGGAAAAAGTGGGTCAGCATGGCCAGGATCAAGTAAACACCCCATGCTCGTCGCATGGGATGGGGCATTTTCAGAACCGATTATTGTAGCGGGGCTTTAGTTCGACTCAAGCGTTGCGACGCAGGGCCGGGGTCGCCTCATTCAGCGCGCCCAGCTCGGCAACATCTGTGTGGGAGGCGACCAGCACCACCGGTACC
>CAZKER010000025.1:0-3604 GCA_964551845.1 uncultured Cyanobium sp. | reverse complement strand
CGTCATGCATTCAAAGTATTCGCTCAGAATAGCCGCTGAAGCCTGCCAGGTCGCTGAAGAGCACCGTGATGACCTTTTCCTGCCCTCCGAGCTTCAGCCGGCCAGGATCTTTGAGGATTTCCTCGATCACCACAGGAGGGACGTATTGCCTGAAAGCGCCTTTGATCTTTTTGCGCTCCCGTTCCTCGGTGACATAATGATAAAGGGTGAGAGCGGTGTAGGCGACGACAAGGACCAGCAAGGGGTAGACGATGTTGAGCCAAACCCCGGAGTTTGCAAAGAGATGTTGGGCGATGAAGACGTGCAAGATAAAGAGCCCTGTGGCGAGGAAAGCCCCTTTGATGGCGCTCAGGCGGGGGAGGGCAACTGCCAGGCGCGGCTCCAGCTGGCCGCTGGCATTGATGGCGTAGAGCGGATCGCCGATCGCGCTCAGTAGCTGCATGGCGCCGAAGGTGTAGGCGCCGCCTGGATCAACCGTGTCGATGCGGTTTTTGCTGGCAACTACCAGCCGGTTGGCCGACGCCTCGTGCTTGGGCCGGCAGCCGGAGAGAGCCAGGCCAGTTGCCAGGCTGCTGATCAGCAGGGCTGCGGCCAGGGTTTGGGTCAGCCGCAGAGCGCGGGGCAAGGGGCGGCCGTCAAATCAATGCCATTCAAGAACGCCGGGGCCAGGCAGGGCGCACCTGCTGCAGGGAAATTTCAAACACTTCAGAGCCCTGTCGCGCCAGGGGCCAGCGGCGCAGCCAGCAGCGGTCGTGGTGGTCGTCGATGCCGATTACTTGATAGAGCTGCTCATCGCTTTCCAGTTGCACACAGGCGCCCTGATGAAGGCTGACTGTGGACAAGGTCGGGGCACTGGAGCAGGTGGGGCCGTTCATGGGGTTAGGAGCTAACTGATTGGAGCTGAATGGACTGATGCTGCGAGGGGTAGGAGCTGAAAACTGTTCCTCTCGCTACAAACATCGGCCCGGGTGTGGATCTCGACAAGGCTCGCCTCAGGAGCTGGTCCCGCCAGATCGGACCCCGCTGGGGCCTTAAGGATTGCTTTCGATTTATCCAACCACTCTGGACTGCCGCTGTCCCCGTTGGCCAGTTAGTGGCGATTTAGAGACCTGATGGCGGCGATCAGCCGCGTTGCTACAGGGTGCGCAGGCAGGCGGCCACGGTCTGAACGTCTGACAGGGCTTCGATTGCCGCCAGGGCCTGGCGGAAATTGGCTTCGCAAACATCGTGGGTGATCACCACGATTTCGGCGTCGCCGGCGCTCTGGGTTTCGAACTGCACAATCGATTGGATCGACACCCCCGTCTCGCCGAAGCAGGTGCCAATGGCTCCGATCACGCCGGCCCGGTCGCTAGTGCGCAGCCGCACATAGTTGCGGTGGCTGGTTACGGAACTCTCGACCAGGCGGCAGGAGCGCCAGCTGCCGGCGGCCAGCAGGGGATCAAGGCGGGCCTGGGTGCTGTCGCCGGTGGCCTGACGGATGCCGGCGATGTTCAAGATGTCGGCCACCACCGCCGACGCGGTGGGCCCTGCTCCGGCCCCGGGCCCATAGAACATCACCTGGCCCACGGGATCTCCCTCCACCAGGATTGCGTTGTTTACCCCGTTCACGCCGGCCAGTGGATGGCTCTTGGGTAGCAGGGTGGGATGGACGCGCACGTCGAGCAGCTGCTCGGCCTGGTCGCTCGGCATGGCCTGGGCTACGGCCAGCAGCTTCACCACGTAGCCCAGTTGGGCGGCGTAGGCCACGTCCCGGGCATCGAGCTGATCTATCCCCTCTGTTGGGATGGCTTCCCGGGGCACCGAACCGCCGTAGGCCAGGCCAGCGAGGATGGCGATCTTGTCGGCGGCATCTCCCCCCTGCACATCAGCTGCGGGGTCGGCTTCGGCGTAGCCCAGGCGCTGGGCTTCGGCCAGCACATCGGCGTAGGCGGCTCCCTCTGCCGCCATGCGGCTGAGGATGTAATTGGTGGTGCCGTTGATGATGCCGCTCACTCGCTGGATGCGATTACCGCCCAGGGACTGCTTAAGGGGCTCGATGATCGGGATGCCGCCACCCACGGCGGCTTCGATCAACACGTACACCCCACGTCTGGCGGCGGCGGCGGCGATCTCCTCGCCATAGCGCGCAATTACGGCCTTGTTGGCGGTTACTACCGGTTTGCCGGCCGCAATCGCCCGCAGGATCAAGGAGCGGGCCGGCTCCAGGCCGCCCATCACCTCCACCACGATGTCGACCGCCGGGTCGTCGACCACGGCTTCGGGGTCGGTGCTGAGCAGTTCGGCTGCTAACTCCACCGTCCGCGGGCGGTTCAGGTCGCGCACGGCCACCCGCCGCAGCTCCAGCTCGCCCACCAGCGGGTGGCGGCCGGCCGGGGTCGCCAGGATGGCTGCCACACCAGCCCCCACCGTGCCAAGCCCGAGCAAGCCGATGCCGATGGTCATGCGTTGGGGGGTAGCAGTGCGCCGATCCTATAAATCAACTGGCTTGGTCTAGGGGGTGGCCGCCAAGGACTGGGCCTGGGCCTGCATCAGCCGCAGGATGTTGAGAAAGCCGTTGGCCCTTGAGGGGGTCAGGCTGGCCTGCAGGCCGGTGGCGGCGATGAAGGCCGGATCAATGGCGGTGGCCTGCTGCGGCGTCAGCCCTTCGAGCCCCTCGATCAGCAGGGCCAGCAGCCCCTTGGTGATGGCGGCGTCGGAGTCACCTCGCCAGTGCAGGGCGCCATCTGCTAATTCGCCCACCACAAACACCTGGGAAACGCAGCCCTTCACCTTGAAGGCGTCATTGCGAAACTCCTCGGGCAGGGGCTCGAGCTTTTTGGCCAGCCAGAGCACGTATTCGTAGCGGCGGCGTGGATCGCTGGTGCTGGCCAGCCGCTCGACCATGCGGTCGAGGGCCGGGCTGCCGGTGGGGTCGATGCTCATCAGCGCCGGCCGCCGCGGCGCCAGCTCAGGACGCCAGCTACGGCGCTGAGGCCAAGCAAGGCCAGGATCGGGCTGGACGCGAGTTGCAGCCTTTCTAGGGAGCGCCTGGAACCTGAGGAAAGGGCCGGTGCCGCCCCCGGCAGCTCGAGATAGTCGCGGTGGCCTGGGCCGCGGTCTACCTGCAGTTCCCAGGCGGCGGTTGCGTTGCTGGGCAGGCGGAAGCGGAGTTGGCCGCTGGCATCGGTGCGACCTACTTCGATCGGTTCACCATTGGGGGGAACCAGGCGCACCACCGCATCATCGGCGGGTTCACCATTGCCGAAGCGGCTGTCGAGCACTAGTTGGTCTGTGAGGCTGCTCAGGCGCTCCAGGCTGCTTTCAATCGCGTGGCTATGGGCCGGGGCGGCGCTGGCAAGCAGCAGCAGGGCCGGAATCACACGCAGATTCATGGCTGAATCAGGAAGCTTGCCAACGACTATCGCTGCTTTTGCCGGCCTGCACCATCCGCACCATCGAACTCACCATCATCGAGAGGGCGTCGTGGCTCTGGCCGCGCTCCTGAAGTTCGGCAGCAAGGACCCGTTCCGGGACCGAGGCGTAGCTGCAGGGAGCAGTAAAAGCGTTGAGATCCAAGGCGTGGCCTGTTCTATGAAGTGATCCTGGCAAACAGCTGCTCGTA
>CAZKER010000024.1:0-1636 GCA_964551845.1 uncultured Cyanobium sp. | reverse complement strand
GGCCAGGTGGAGGCCGGTGCTGGCCTCGATGTCCTCAATGGCAGCGAGGAGCGCATCGGAGTACCCGACGCCGGTGAGCTCGATGATCTCCTCGGCAAGACGCAGCACCGCCTGCACGATCTGGGTCTTTTTCCCAGCCGGGCCTGATAATTGGGCCCTTGATTTGACCTGTTGGGGGCGCAGGGCGGGCAGCAGCTCATGGGTGAGCCAGCGCCGCATCCGCCAGGTTGTCGGGTTGTCGCCCAGTAGCAGCAGGCGCAGCAGGCCGCCCTCACTGATCAGGGCCAAGGTGCAGCCCTCGCTGCCGGGGCCCTCCTGGGAATAGAGGCAGTGCTCCTCTTCCCGCAAGTTGGCCAGCGCCCTGGCGATCGGCTGCTTACCAAGGGCGCCAGCTACATCAGCAGCGGCGAACCAGGCCTCACCGTGCTCATCGGTGCTCACCCGAATGCGGTGCCCCTCGAACCGGTAGGGCAGCAGAGCGCTCGTGCTGCTCATAGCTGAGAAGGCGAGAGGCCGGTGGCGCCAGCTGCGCCAGTGGCGGCGAGGGGTGCTCCTGCCTGCTCTCTGGTGGGAGCTGACACCGGGCCAGCGAGCAGCAGCAGGATCGTGCTCAGTTGCAGCGCCAGCACAAGCCACAGCAACCACAGCAGCTGCTGCAGCGCGCTGAGCCGCACGGTGATGGTGCCCTGGGATCTGCACAAGGGGCCGGCGCAGAAGTACAGCGCCCCCAGCGCCTAGTGCTCTCCACCACCTCCTTCATGGACCTGCCGGAGGGTACCAAGTTCCAGTGGGTCGAAATAGAAGCCCGCTCGCTTGCGGAGCACCGGGCCTACCTGCAGCAGCTGGAGATTTCGCTCACCGCTGGCCAGAGCTTTGCGGTGCTGCAATCCCTGGCAGGCCAGAAGAGTTCGATGCTCAGCACCCTCCTGCGCCAGTGGACCCGCCTCACCGGCGAAAAGCTCTCCGACACCCCGGCCTGCAGCGTAGAGATCTGCCCGCTGGTGCCGCCCCAGCCGCCGCGCAAACCCCAGCCCTCGGTGCAGGAGTGGCTGGTGCTGCATGAGCGTGGGGTGATCGACGGGGCTGAGCTGCGGCAGCAGCTTGGACTCGATGGCGCGGCAGCAGCCTGAGCACAAGCGAACCTGGATCAACGTGGTGCGTATCTGGATATGGACCCCTGCTTTGCATGGCTGTCTCCATCTACCGCGTTACCCCTGCCCGAATCGGGACTCCTACGGGCTGCGGCTGCCTGCGGCCTTTTACCGGGACCATCCCCAGTTCGCCGGTGCTGCCGGCCAGGCTGAGGTGCTTGATGACCACACGCTGTTGCTGCGCCTGGAGCCAGAAGAACAGCAGAAGATCGATGCTGAGCAGGACAACCTGCTGCTCGGGCTCTTCCTCGATTTCCTCAGCCGGCAGGCGCTCAAGGCCTATCAGGGACCGGTGCTCTACAGCGAGGCCATGGCCGCAGAAGACGACGACCTGCTGGCCGGCGTTACTGCTGCCGCCGCTGACGGGACGAGTGGGGCATGAATCCGCCGCTGCTGGGTAGCAAGCAGGCAGCAGGAGCCCCTGCTCCAGCTCAGTCGCCACAGCGATCCAGCACGGCCTGGATCACTGCCGGGGCGATGCGGAA
>CAZKER010000023.1:0-10657 GCA_964551845.1 uncultured Cyanobium sp. | reverse complement strand
CTGGCAGTGGCTCTCTCCTCAGACTCAAACTGACCGCCGTAGCGAATGGAGTAGCCGCTGGGTAGCTTGATCTCGCGCTCCACCGTGCGTTTGATGTCAGCCACCACGCTGCCGAGATCGCGGCCGCTGACATTGGCTGATACGACGATCAGTCTGGAGACATCTTCCCGGTTCACCACGTTGGCGCCCTTGCCATATTCCACCTGCGCCACATCACTGAGGGGAACGAAGGCACCGCCTGGGCTCGCGATCGGCAGGGCTCGTATCGCATCGAGGTTGTTGCGTGCCTCATCGTCAATCCCAACCCAGACATCGGTGCGGTGCTGCCCGTCGACGATCTGGCTCACCACCTTGCCGTTGAGGGCGATCTCCACCTGATCGGCCAGCTGCTGCATCGATAGTCCGCGCTCCGCGGCCGCCTGGCGGTTGAACACCACCTGCACCTGGCGGATCGGCAACTGGGGTTCGAGCTGCAGATCCACCACCCCCTGGATCGGTTCGATCGCATCGCGCACCTCTTCGCCGAGGCGACGCAGTTCTCCCAGATCCCGGCCGTAGATCTTGATCGCAATGGCGCTGCGCACACCGGAGAGCACCTCGTCCATCCGATGGGAGATGAAGCCACCGATGTTGGGGGCCACCCCCGGCAGGCGCAGGAAGGCCTGGCGCAGGGCGGCAATCGCTGCCGGACGATCGGCCATGGCGGCTGCACTCAGCTCCACATCGACGTGGGCCATGTTCACGCCGGCACCATCGGCATCCCCAGGCGCCCGGCCAGAGCGCACCTGCACCCAGTCAATCGAGGGGCTGCCGGCCAGCGAGCGGCTCAGGGCCATGCCGGCTCGGTTCGTCATCTCCAGGGCAATGCCTGGATAAAGCACCATCGAATTCACGAGCGAACGCTCGCGGAACTCCGGCAAGAACACACGCCCCAGGCTGGGCAGGATCAAGGTGGTGGCAATCAACAGAGCCAGGGCCAGCGCCAGCACCCGCTGCGGTGCCGCCACTGCCGCATTGAGCATCGGGCGGTATAGCCGCTCGGCCTGTGTCGCGATCCAGGTGTTTTCGGCCGGCAGACGCACGGGGGCAAGCAGGATCGCGCACAGGGCTGGTGAGAGGGTCACCGCAACCAGGGTGGAGGCGGCGATGGAGAGCAGGTAAGCCAGGCCCATCGGCTGGAAGATCCGCCCCTCCACCCCACTGAGGGAAAAGATCGGCGCAAAGATCACCAGGATGATCAAGGTGGAGAGAATCACCGGCTGGCGCACCTCCACCGAGGTGTCGAACACCACCTGTAGGGGCGACTTGGGTGTGCTGCTCTCCTGGTTGCTGCGTAGGCCGCGGTAGCAGTTCTCCATGTCGACGATGGAGTCGTCGACCACCGAGCCGATGGCGACTACCAGGCCGCCGAGGGTCATGGTGTTGATACCCAGTCCCAGGCTCTTCATCACCATCAGGCCGATCAGCAGTGAGAGCGGAATGGCGCTGAGGCTGATCACCGCGGCGCGCCAGTTCATCAGAAACAGCGCAATCACCACCGAGACGATCACCACCGCCTCCAGCAACGAGGAGCCGACGTTGGCAATCGCCGTGTCGATGAAGTTGGCCTGGCGGAAGGTGCGCGTCATGGCCACATCAGCGGGCAGCGTGCGGCTGATGGCCGCGATGCGCTCCTCCGCGGCCCGCGTCACCGATGGGGTATCGACATCGGGCTGCTTGTTGATCATCAGCACCACCGCCGGCTTGCCGTTGAAGCTGGCGTCGCCGCGGCGCAGGGATCCCCCCGGGCGGATGGTGGCCAGGTCAGAGAGCCGGAGCCTCTCGCCATTGCCGCTGGTCACGACGGCTGCGGCCAGATCGCCTGCGCTGCGGGCGTTGCCATCGACGCGGATCAGGGTCTCCTGGCCACCACCGATCAGGAATCCGCCTGGCGCCGTGGCGCTGGCTTCTGCCGCAGCATCGGCCACGGCTTGCAGCGAGACATTGCGGCTACGCAGTCTCTCCGGATCCACCCAGATCTGCTGCTGCAGGTCTTCTCCGCCGTAGAAGGTGACCTGCGCCACACCTCGGATCTCCAGGAGTTGATTCTCAAAACTGGACTCCACCAGCCGCCGCAGCTCCAGTTGCGTGGTGGGACCGTTGCCCTTCAACGTGAAGGCGTACTGCAGGATCGTGCCCAGCGGCGACACCAGCGGCGAGATCTCCGGCCCGCTGGCATTGGTGGGCAGCTCACCGCGGATTGGCTGCAGCCGCTCAGCTACGGCCTGGCGGGCCTTCTCGATGTCGGCGTTCTGGTCGAACACCACCTGCACCATCGAGAGGCCCACCTTGGAGGAGGAGCGCACGGTGTCCACGCCGGGCAGACCATTCACCGCCGCTTCGATCGGCAGGGTGATCCGTGCTTCCACTTCCTCCGGTGACAGACCATCCGCCGTGGTCTGCACGTCCACCTGCGGCGGCGCGAACGGGGGAAACACATCCAGCGGCATCTGCCGGATCGCCACCAGTCCCCAGAGGCTGATCACAACGGCAGCGGCCACGATCAGCCAACGCCTGGTGATCGAGAAACGCAGCGTGGCATTGAGGGCGCGATCGAGCATGGGCGGATCGGGAGACCGGGGGCGAGGGTTGGGCGTTGAAGGGAGTGCGCCGAGAGCGGCGCGGTCGGCTACTTCGACCGGCGTCCAAGCCGCGTCACGGCAACACCGCTCAGGGCCAGAACCCCCACGACAGCGGCTCCAATGCCAAGGGGATTGAGCTGGGGCGCGGGAGACGCTGCCTTAGTGGTCTCTGCTGGGACGGCGACAGGCTGGGCCGTGTCGCTCTGCTGGCTCTTCTTTGATTCGGCGTAGAGCGAGAGGGCTCCCTGCACCACCACCTCGTCTGTGGCGTCAACGCCAGTGGCGATCGTCACCCGATCGCCGCTTGTCGTCCCGGTCCCAACGAACACGGGGTCGTAGGTGGTGGCAGTCTTGACAAAGACCAGCTGCTTGCCGTCAGCATCCACTACGGCCGCCGCAGGCACACTGAGGCCGTCCGGGCCCTGCTGCGGCTTCTCGGTCAGCACCCCCAGCAAGGCATCGGTGTCAGCGTTGGCCTTCACCTGGCGCACGTCCCCCTGCTGCTGGAACTCATCGCCATGGCCTACGTGGGCGCTCGCTGGCGGCAGCGAGCCCAGCAGGGCGGCGGCGGCCAGGGCGAGGCTGGCACTGAACTGCAGAAGCCGGGACATGAACGCGGAAGGGATGGTGCGTGGAGGATGGCGCAGTGGCGATGAAAAATAGGTGAAATCGCCTGCAGCCACTAGCATCCGGCGACTTCACTCACGCTGAATGCCGCTGCGGATCCTGCTGGTGGAAGACGAGCAGGAACTGGCCAGCGCTGTGCAGACCGTGCTGCAGCGCCAGGGGCACGTGGTGGACCATTGCGCCGATGGACTGGAGGGCTGGACGCTGCTCAGCGGTGAGCTGGCCCGCTATGAGCTGGCGATCGTTGACTGGATGCTGCCGGGCCTGAGCGGCCCTGAGCTCTGCCGCTGCGCCCGCGCGGCAGGTCTTGACCTGCCCGTGCTTTTGCTCACCGCCAGGGCCGAGACTGCCGATCGGGTGGAGGGGCTCGATGCCGGCGCTGACGACTATCTGAGCAAGCCCTTCGCGATGGAGGAACTACTCGCCCGGGTACGGGCGTTGCAGCGCCGCCAGCCCAGCTATCGCGAACCCGTGCTTGAGGTGGGGCCCTACCGGTTCGATCCCCAGTCCGGCCAGCTGCAGGTCTGCACGTCCGCTGGCGTCGTGGCGATCCCGCTGGCGGGCAAGGAGCAGCAGCTGTTGGCCTACTTCCTCGCCCATCCTGAGCGGATCATTCCCGGCTCAGAGCTGAGATGCCAGCTCTGGGATCTGCATCAGGATCCGGTAAGCAATGTGGTAGCGGCCCAGGTTCGGCTGCTGCGGCGCAAACTGGAGGCCCACGGCCTGGCCTCTCCGATCGAGACGGTGCCGAGCCGCGGCTATCGCTTCTGTCCCCGGCTCCGAGGCGAGTCATGAGCCCCACCCGTTCGCCGGCCCCGGGACTGCTGTGGCGCAGCCGGCTGAGACTGGCTGGCCTGTCGCTGCTGGTGATGGGCGGCATTCTTTATGGCGCCGGCGTGGCGATGGCACGCCTGCTGCTCCAGGAGCGGGAAGCCGCCCTGCGCCGCGAGCTGCAGACCGTTGCCGGCACCCTGCACGACAGCCTCAAGCCCAGCTTGCCGTCAGTGGCCGTGCCGTCTGCGGCATTGGCGGCGGTGCTGCCGGGCCTGTGTCTGGTGGGTCAGGTCTGTCCGGCAGCTGATGCCCTGATCGAGCGCCATGCCATCAGCGCCGCCGATCCGTCCCGTTTCCAGCTGCGGATCTTCAATCCCCGCGGCCAGCTGCTGGCCGCCTCGCCTGGCGCCCTGGGGCCTACCTGGCCGGAGCCGGTGTGGCAAGAGCAGCGTTTGCCAGGGGGTGAGCGGTTGTTGAGCTACGCAATCCATCTGCACCGGGCCCATGGCAGCGGAGAGCAGGACTGGGGCACTCTGCAGATCAGTCGCAGCCTGGCACCCCTCGATGCTGAGGCCAGCCGGCTTTGGTGGCTGGGCCACGGCGTGTTCGCGCTGGCGATGGCAGGAATGGCCCTGGCCAGCTGGTGGCTGGCCGGGCGGGCGATGGCGCCCCTGCTGGAGGCTTACCGCCGGCAGGAGCAGTTCAGCGCCGATGTAGCCCATGAGCTGCGCACGCCCCTGGCCAACCTGCTGGCCCTGCTGGATGCCGAACGCGACTCGTCAAGCTGCTCGCGTGCAGGGACTCAGGAGGGGGTGCTTACCGCCGAACACTCCACGGCGGCCGGCCTGGATCGGATGCTCAGCCAGGGCCGGCGGCTGCAACGGTTGATTGCTGATCTGCTGCTCCTCGCCAGCCTGGAGCGCCCCGCCCATCGGAGCCACCTGCAGCGGTGCAACCTCGCGGAGATCTGCGCGGATGTGCTGGAGGACTTCAGCGAAGCAGCCGCAGCAGCGGCGGTGACCCTGGAAGCGGCGATCTACGTCAGCGACGCCACTGTTCTGGGGGTGGAATCGGAGCTGAGCCGCCTGCTGATCAACATGCTCAGCAATGCCCTGCAGCACAGCCCGGCTGGCGGCACGGTCCTGGTGGGTCTGCAGCGACACGGCAGGGAGATCCAGTTGTTCGTGCAGGACAGCGGTTCTGGTATCCCAGCGGAGGTGCAGGGCCTGATCTTTGAGCGCTTCCATCGCCTCGATCCCGCCCGCAGCCGTCAGCAGGGGGGCACGGGATTGGGATTGGCGATCGCCCAGGCGATCGCCCGACGCCATGGCGGGGTGATCCGCGTGGAGTCGACACCGGGACACGGCGCGACGTTTTCACTGCGGCTTTCTGCTGTCAGGCGTTTGCCCTGATCCGGTGCAGCCTCCCGGCTGACCAGGTGGCGTGATTCAGTCGCCTCAGCCTCTTTCACGGGAGTGGGAGCAGCATGCGTACGGCCCCCACAAGCTTCCCAGCTGTGGAGCAGGGCAAACAGCTCAGATTGCAGGTTTTGCATTGCTGTGATCTTCTCGCCAATTTCACCGGCCTTGCTGCGGATCAGCGCCTTCAGATCGCTGCAGGTGCAGATCCCAGCAGGGTCATGATCAGGTTCTCCGCGAAGCTCACCACGCCGAGGGGCGTCTTGGAGTTGCCCCTCACGCAGGCGCAGTTGAGGGCGAGGTGATCGATGAACACCGCTTTGCCCACCGACCCCATTCCCATCGCCCCGAGCCACACAGCCACGGGTGTTGGTGGCCGGCGTGCCACTGGGACTGCCCGGAGATCTCGCACAGCCGCCTGCCCTGTTCGTCGGCCGGCCCCAGCTGGGATTGAGGTGCGCGGCCTGCGCAAGACCTTTGGCCGTGGCAATGCAGCCGTTGATGCCTTCGCGAGGCGCGTGCCGCCGCCGATCAGCTCTTGGCCGATGAGCCCACGGCGCCCCTCGATAGTCCGCGGGCGATGGCGGTGATGGATCTGCTGGAACGACTTGCCGGTCAGATCGGCACCAGCGTGATCGTGGTGACCCATGACGCACAGTCGAAACCGGGCTGACCAGGCAGCTACGGAGCACCAGCACCACCAAGAGGCTGCGGCGTTCTGTCGCCCTTTGAGCGACTGAGATCGAAGCGATCAGCCTCCATCACCTTCACCCAGGCACTCACGAAGTCGCATACAAACCGTGCGGCCCCGTCGCTCTGGGCATACACCTCGGCGATCGCCCGCAGCTGGGAGTTGGAGCCAAACACCAGATCCACCCGGGTGCCGCTCCAGCGCAGCTCACCGCTGCGGCGGTCGCGGCCCACGAACAGTTCACCGGTGTCGTCGCTGGGGCTCCAGGTGGTGGCCATGTCGAGCAGGTTTACGAAAAAGTCGTTACTCAGCACCCCCGGCCGCTCGGTGAACACGCCATGGCGGTTGCCGCCGCTGTTGGCGCCCAGCACCCGCAGGCCGCCCACAAGCACGGTCATTTCGGGGGCACTGAGACCGAGCAGCTGGGCCCGGTCCACAAGCAGGTGCTCGGCGGTCACGCTCATCGGCCCCTTCTGCCAGTTGCGGAAGCCATCGGCCTGGGGCTCCATCACGGCAAACGAGGCCACATCGGTGTGCTCCGCTCCTGCATCCATCCGGCCCGGTGTGAACGGCACCTCCACCGGCTGAGCGGCGGCGGTGGCGGCCTGCTCTACGCCCACGCCACCGGCTAGCACGATCAGATCGGCCAGCGACACGCGCACTTCATCTGTGCGGGAGGTGTTGAACACCTGCTGGATGCCCTCGAGAACCCCTAACACCCGTTGCAGCTGCTCTGGTTGGTTCGCGGCCCAGTCTTTCTGGGGCGCCAGGCGCACTCGGGCGCCATTGGCGCCGCCCCGCTTATCTGATCCGCGGAAGCTGGAGGCCGAGGCCCAGGCGGTGGAAACCAGCTCGGCGGTGCTCAGGCCACAGGCTCGCACTCGCTCCTTGAGATCGGTGATGGCGGACTCATCCACCAGGGGATGGTTCACCGCCGGGATCGGGTCTTGCCAGATCAGATCTTCGGCGGGCACTTCAGGGCCGAGGCAGAGCGCCTTGGGCCCCATGTCGCGGTGGGTGAGCTTGAACCAGGCTCGGGCGAAGGCGTCTGCGAAGGCCTCGGGGTGCTGGTGGAAGTGACGCGAGATCGGCGCGTAGATCGGATCGAAGCGCAGCGACAGATCCGCCGTGGTCATCATCGGCGGGTGCTTGAGCCCGGGGATGTGGGCGTCGGGGATCAGGTGTTCCTCGCGGCAGTCTTTGGCCTGCCACTGCCAAGCGCCGGCGGGGCTCTTGATCAGCTCCCACTCGTAGCCAAACAGCATGTCGAAGTAGCCCATGTCCCAGCGGGTGGGATTGGGTTTCCAGGCGCCCTCAATGCCGCTGGTGGTGGCATCGGCCCCCTTGCCGCTGCCGTGGCTGTTGGCCCAGCCCAGGCCCATCTCCTCCAGCGGCGCCCCCTCCGGTGGCGGACCCATCAGTTCGGCGCTACCGGCACCATGGGCCTTGCCGAAGGTGTGGCCACCGGCGGTGAGCGCCACGGTCTCCTCGTCGTTCATGGCCATGCGCGCGAAGGTCTCGCGCACGTCGAGCCCCGACGCCACCGGATCGGGCACGCCATTGGGGCCCTCTGGGTTCACGTAGATCAGCCCCATTTGCACGGCGGCCAGTGGGTTTTCCAGCTGGCGATCGCCGCTGTAGCGCTCATCACCGAGCCAGGTTTTTTCGTTGCCCCAGTAAATGTCTTCCTCCGGCTGCCAGATGTCGGCGCGGCCGCCGCCGAAGCCAAAGGTGCGCAGACCCATGGATTCGAGGGCGGCGTTGCCGGCCAGGATCATCAAGTCGGCCCAGGAGATGCTGTTGCCGTATTTCTGCTTGATCGGCCCCAGCAGCCGGCGGGCCTTGTCGAGGTTGCCGTTGTCGGGCCAGCTGTTGATCGGCGCGAAGCGTTGGTTGCCGGTGCCGCCACCGCCACGGCCATCGGCAGTGCGGTAAGTGCCGGCGCTGTGCCAAGCCATGCGGATGAACAGGCCGCCGTAGTGGCCCCAATCCGCTGGCCACCACTCCTGCGAGTCGGTCATCAGCGCGATCAGGTCGCGCTTGAGGCCGTGGTAATCGAGCTGGCTGAAGGCCTCGGCATAGTTGAACCCAGCCCCCAGCGGATTGGAGGCCGGGCTGTGCTGGTGCAAGATCGCCAGATTGAGTTGCTGAGGCCACCAATCCCTTGGCGAGGGGCCGCGGCCCGACACCGCCATCGTGGCCGCACCGTGGTTTACGGGGCACTTGCCGAGTTCGGTCACGGCGGCACTGCGCTTTAGAGCACTTCAACCTTAGGCAGCATGATCGGGGCCGTCTCTGGCCGGTCACAGCCCGTGATGTGGCCAGTGATGTAGTCCGGGACGCAGCCCGAAACTGGTCAGGCCCACCAGGGCTGGGAGCCATCGCGGAAATCGGTCTCGCTCCAGGGGCTGAGCAACACCTGGTCGTTGTCGACCTGCACATGGGCGAGGGCCAGCGACAGGGGCGCAGGACCGCGCACCACCTTGCCGGCCTCGTCGTATTGGCTGCCATGGCACGGGCAGATGAACTTGCCGGCCGCCGTGTTCCAGGGAACAACGCAGCCCAGGTGAGTGCAGATGGCGTTGATGCCGTAACTGCCGATGGCATCGTCGCTGGTGACGATCAGATAAGTGGGATCCCCCTTGAGCCCCTGCACCAGGCTGCGCTCCCCGCTCTTGTGGGCACTGAGCCAGCCGCTGGCGGAGATCGGGTTGCCTAGTTCATCGCGGGCCACAACCCCCGCCGCAACGCTGGCCACGCGGGGCGGCATGAAAAAGCGCAGTGCTGGGTAAAGGGCGCCGCCTATCACTCCAGTCACCGCACCGAAGGTGATCAGGTTGAGCAGCTGGCGGCGCGCGAGATCGGGCGCTTCATCGCCGCCGGCTGGGGCAAGAGAGCTGGTATTGGGCATGGGTAGCAGCTCATACAATGCTGATGTGATTACAGGTTAAAAGGATTAGGACTGGTCCGTGATTCTCGCTGTGCGTTGTTCCGTCATGCCCCTCGGCGCTGCGTGGAACCCTTCCCAGTCAGCTTCGGCTGGAGCTGCTGCACCAGTGAGTGATCCAGCGCGTTGGGACCAGCGCTACCGCGAGGGCGGAGATGGTTGGGAACTGGGTCAACCGGCACCCCCCTGGAGCATTTTCTGCGTCACCTCCCCCTCTCGCCCAGAAAGGCAGGCAAGGTGCTGGTGCCGGGCTGCGGCCGCGGACATGAGGCAGCTTTGCTTACTGAGCTCGGTTATGAGGTCGTGGGGCTCGATTTCAGCACCGAAGCAATCAGGGAGGCACGGCGCCTCTACGGTCCCGACCGTCCACAACTGCGCTGGCTGTGCGCCGATCTCTTTGCTCCAGCCGCGCTCATAGCCGCTGGACTCGACGAGGAGAGTCTCGATGGAGTGGTGGAGCACACCTGCTTCTGTGCAATTGATCCAGCCCTGCGAGAGGCCTACCGCGCCACGGTCACATCCCTGCTCAAACCAGGTGGCTGGCTGCTCGGTCTCTTTCTCTGCCACAGCCGGCCAGGCGGCCCGCCCTTCGGTAGCGATCCCTCAGCACTAGCGGAGGCGTGGTGTGAAACCGGCTTGGTTGAGCAGATCTGGTAGCCGGCGGCGAGCTCTCTGTCCAAGCGCAGCCTCAGCAGCCAATCAGGAGGTGCAGTGATGCAAGAGACGTTCAAGCAACGCTTGCAGCGCTGGGGTTTTTCCTGGGCTGGTCTACGGGATAACCGCCACGGCGAGTGGTGGGTGTTGGCCCAGATGGCGCTGATTGCGGCGCAAGCGCTACCGCCGGAACCGCCTCTTGGCAACCTGGGGCTGCCGTGGCCGCTGGCCCTGCCGATCACCGGTGCGGTGGTGGTGGTGATCGGCAGGGCCTCGGGCGCCCAGGGTGCCTTCAATCTGGGCGACAGTTTCAGCCCCTTACCGGAGCCGATTCCTGGGGCGGTTCTGGTGACAGACGGTGTCTATGGCCGCTGCCGGCATCCCTTGTATCAATCGCTGTTGCTTATTTCCCTAGGGGTGGCCCTGCTGCTGGGCAGCTTGCTGCACCTGGGGCTGGCGCTCAAGGCCCGGCGGGAAGAGCAGCGTCTGTGCCTTAGCCATCCCGAGTATGCGGCTTACCGGCAACGCACGCCGGCAATTATTCCGCACCTGCCGGGGCTCGACTGGCGCACCGCCTAATGGGGGCTCTGGGCCGCCAAGGCGGCCTGAACCTCAGGGATGAACACGGCGTACATGCCCCGCAGGTCACCGGGCTTGAAGTTGAAGGCCTTATCAGCCGGATACTTGTCTTTCACGAAGCCGGGTCGGCTGTCCTTGCTGCCATGGCAGGCCAGGCAGCTGGCTTGAACATCGATGCGGCGGTAGTAGTTCACGCCCGCCTCCGGCTCGGCGGTGGCGGGTTCCCATAGTCCGGTGATCTTGGGGTGCTTGGCGAACAGGTCAATCACCTCGGTTTCCTGGGCACCAGCAGGCGCGTGGTCGGGATTGCGGGATTTGCTGGCCACCTGGCGCACGGTCCAGCCGT